>NZ_JBEOZU010000070.1:0-55649 GCF_040298185.1 Streptomyces sp. NPDC001634
ACGAGATCCTGAAATCTCTCGCCGACTACCTCACCAAAATCAGTCCGCCAAACAGGTAGCAACTTACCCGTGTGATTTGCGGCGCACGACACTAGGTGGATCAAGGGATGGGTTGTCCGGGTGATCGGGGAGCGTTCACTCTTGCGAGTGGCGGAAAAACGTTCACGCCGCGGCGGTCAGTTCGCACCACACGACCTTGCCCCGGTTGCCGTCTCTGCCCAGCGGCTGCCAACCCCACAGGTCGGCGCAGGCCCGGACCAGCGCCAGCCCTCGCCCCTCCTCCAGGTCGGCCACCTGCTCCAGCGGGACGGGCGGCTCCGGCGGCTCGGGGTCGGCGTCCCACGCCCCGATCCGCAGGACGCCGGCCGACCAGCGCACGCGCAGTGCGGCCGGGCCTTTGGTGTGGCGTACGGCGTTGGAGACCAGCTCGGCCGCGAGGAGTTCGGCGGTGTCGACCAGGCGGATCAGGCCGTGCATGGTGAGGATGAGGCGGAGGGTGCGGCGGCTGATGGTGACGGCGCGCAGGTCGTTGGGGATGTAGAGGCAGTACTCCCAGGGTTCGGACTCGTTTTCGGGCATGCGTCAGCTCCGTTCGGGTGGCGGGGGTTTACGGGTGCGGGCGGTGGCATTGCCGCAGCCGTCACGGCAGGACGGAGCGGTGCACTTCCGCAGCGTGTGCGTCGCGTGACTTACGGTAGGGCCCAAATTTGTGCCCATGCAAGCCGCTGCCGTAATCTGCCGCTCGAACGAGTCGCTGTTTCCCGACAAGTTGAGGCGAGGAGGAGCCATGGCCCGCAGGCAGCAGGCCACTGCACGCCAGGAGCGCCTAGGTGCTGAACTGCGAAAGCTCCGGGAGGCCGCAGGACTCAAGGCGCGCGAAGCAGCTGCACTGCTCGGGACGGACTCGGCACAAATGAGCCAGATTGAGTCCGGCTTCGCGGGCGTGAGTGAGGAGCGCGTACGCCGACTTGCCGCTCACTACTCCTGCACGGACCAGGACTTGGTCGAGGCGCTGGTGACGATGACGACCGACAGGACACATGGCTGGTGGGAGGAGTACCGGGGCCTCCTGCCCACGTCGTTCCTGGACCTCTCCGAGCTCGAGCACTATGCCACCTACCGGTGGGACGTCGACTTCCTGCACGTTCCAGGCCTGCTCCAGACGGTGGACTACGCACGAGCTCTCTTCTCGCGCCGAGTCCCTGAACTCCCTGGAAATGAGCTTGAGTTGCGCGTCGAGCATCGAATGCGACGGCGCGCCGTGATCGAGAAGGTCCCGTACGAAGCGTTGGTCCATGAGGCAGCGCTGCGTATCAGGGTCGGCGGTCGTGCCGGCTCACGGGCTCAGCTTGCGCAGATCCTGGAGCTCTCCGAAGCAGACCATGTCACTGTGCGGGTCATCCCGTTCGACTTGGAGGACTTCGCAGACCTCGGAAGCGCCATGGTGTACGCAGGCGGCGCTGTCCCAAAGCTGGACACCGTGGTGCGCGACGCCCCTCATGGCACGGTCTTCATTGACTCTGAAGCGCAACTCACCGTCTTTCGAACGCTCTTCCGTAGAGTGGAGGCGGTGTCACTCGAACCCGAAAAGTCGCGTGACCTCATCCACAGGCTGACGAAGGAGCTGTGAGGCGCCATGGCCACCCCCGACAACTGGCGGAAGTCGTCTTACTCCGGCGGCGGCGACGGCAACGCCTGCGTAGAGATCGCAAACCGCCGCACCCACATAGCCATCCGCGACTCCAAGGCCCCGGCCAGGGCCACCCTCTCCTTCCCGGCCGGAGCCTTCACCACCTTCATCGAAGCCCTGAAAAGCGAGACTCACTCCACCGTCACGGACTTCGCCAGGTTCCGCGGCTGATCCACCTCGTTGCCCCGGGCCGTCGCCAGCTCGCAGGCGAAGACCTGGAGCGGAACGGTGGCGACGAGCGGCTGGAGCAGCGTCGGTGTCGCCGGGATCCGGATGAGATGGTCGGCGTACGGGACCACCGCCTCGTCCCCCTCCTCCGCGATCACGATCGTGCGCGCACCCCTCGCCCGGATCTCCTGGATGTTCGACACGATCTTGTCGTGCAGGACGGACCTGCCCTTCGGCGAGGGCACCACCACGACGACCGGCACATCCTCCTCGATCAGCGCGATCGGCCCGTGCTTCAGCTCGCCCGCCGCGAACCCCTCGGCGTGCATGTAGGCCAGCTCCTTGAGCTTGAGGGCGCCTTCGAGGGCCACCGGGTAGCCCACGTGCCGCCCGAGGAACAGCACGGTGTTCTTGTCGGCGAGCGAACGCGCCAGCTCCCGTACCGGCTCCATGGTCTCCAGGACCCGCTCGACCTCGCGGGAGATCTGCGACAGGTCGCGGATGACGACGTGGATCTCGTCGCCCCACTTGGTGCCGCGCACCTGACCCAGGTACAGGGCCACCAGATAGCAGGCGACGAGCTGGGTCAGAAACGCCTTCGTGGACGCCACCGCGACTTCCGGTCCCGCATGCGTGTAAAGGACCGCATCCGACTCCCTCGGAATCGTCGAACCGTTCGTGTTGCAGATCGCCAGCACCTTGGATCCCTGTTCACGGGCGTGCCGCAGCGCCATCAGCGTGTCCATGGTCTCGCCGGACTGGGAGATGGCGATGACCAGGGTGCGCGGGTCCAGGATCGGGTCCCGGTAGCGGAACTCGCTGGCCAGCTCCACCTCGCAGGGGATCCGGGTCCAGTGCTCGATGGCGTACTTGGCGATCAGCCCCGCGTGGAAGGCCGTCCCGCACGCCACGATCACGATCTTGTCGACCTCGCGCAGCTCGGCGGCAGAGATCCGCAGCTCGTCGAGGCGCAGCGATCCGGACGCGTCGATCCGGCCCAGGAGGGTATCGGCGACCGCCTTGGGCTGTTCGGCGATCTCCTTGAGCATGAAGTAGTCGTAACCGCCCTTCTCGGCGGCCGAGGCGTCCCAGTCGACGTGGTACGAGCGGACGTCGGCGGGCCGGCCGTCGAAGCCGGTGACCGTCACCCCGTCGCGGCGCAGCTCGACGACCTGGTCCTGGCCCAGCTCGATCGCGGATCGCGTGTGGGCGATGAATGCGGCGACGTCCGAGGCGAGGAAGGCCTCGCCCTCGCCGACGCCGACCACCAGCGGCGAGTTGCGCCGCGCGCCCACGACCACGTCCGGCTCGTCGGCATGCACCGCGACCAGGGTGAACGCGCCCTCCAGCCGCCGGCACACCAGCCGCATCGCCTCCGCGAGGTCCGCGGTCGCGGAGAACTCCTCGGCGAGCAGATGCGCGACGACCTCGGTGTCCGTCTCGGAGGCGAGGGTGTGGCCCCGCTCCTCCAGCTCGGTCCGCAGCAGCGCGAAGTTCTCGATGATCCCGTTGTGGACGACGGCGACGCGCCCCGCGTTGTCGAGGTGCGGGTGCGCATTCGCGTCGGTCGGAGCGCCGTGGGTGGCCCAGCGGGTATGCCCGATACCCGTGGTGCCCGTCGGCAGCGGCCGGTCGGCCAGCTCCTTCTCCAGGTTGACCAGCTTCCCGGCCCTCTTGGCGGCGGCCAGGCCCCCGTCCGCGAGCACGGCGACGCCCGCCGAGTCGTAGCCCCGGTACTCCAGCCGCTTCAGTCCGGCCACGACCACGTCGAGCGCCGACTGCGATCCCACGTATCCCACGATTCCGCACATGTGCCGCAGCCTACGTTCGGGCGGGCGCCCCGACCTCCCGCAGCGTGCCCGAAATCGGAAATTCCCGCCGGGGTACGAACGCCCGGCGCCCCGTGGCAGCGCAGAGTGAAGGCCTACTCCGTGGAGATCAGCGAAGAACGCTGCGAAGCGCTCAACGCTCTCGGGGAACGCTTCGGTTACCCGGAGTTCCTTGTCGACGACAGCCTCAACGTCAGAAACAACTGAGCTTTCGCTCGGGCCCCGTCGAAGCCGAGCAGTACGTGCACTTGACCGTGCGTGCTCTCGCTCCGGCGGGGCCTGCTTGGTGCAGGGCCGGACGGTGAGCCGCCCCGGCACGTGACGCACCCCACCCCGCAGTCCCGTTCAAACTCCGTTAACAATGGACTGTGATCTCTCCGGTCTCCTCGATGCCCCGGAGCGCCCACCGGTCCCGGCCGGAGGCGACTCCCTACGTCGACCTCACCCGTGCCGAGTGGAGCGCGCTGCGCGACAAGACGCCGCTGCCGCTGACCGCCGAGGAGGTCGAGAAGCTGCGTGGTCTGGGCGATGTGATCGACCTGGACGAGGTGCGGGACATCTATCTGCCGCTGTCCCGGCTCCTCAACCTTTACGTCGGCGCCACGGACGGCCTCAGAAGCGCGCTGAACACCTTCCTCGGCGAGCAGGGCTCCCAGTCCGGTACCCCGTTCGTCATAGGCGTCGCGGGCTCCGTGGCCGTCGGCAAGTCGACCGTCGCCCGTCTCCTCCAGGCGCTGCTCTCCCGCTGGCCCGAACACCCGCGCGTCGAGCTGGTGACCACGGACGGCTTCCTGCTGCCCACCAAGGAGCTGCAGGCCCGCGGACTGATGTCGCGCAAGGGTTTCCCGGAGTCGTACGACCGCCGCGCGCTCACCCGTTTCGTCGCCGACATCAAGGCGGGGAAGGACGAGGTGACGGCCCCCGTCTACTCCCACCTCATCTACGACATCGTCCCGGGCCGGAAGCTCACCGTCCGCCGCCCCGACATCCTGATCGTCGAGGGCCTGAACGTGCTCCAGCCCGCCCTCCCCGGCAAGGACGGCCGCACCCGCGTCGGCCTCGCGGACTACTTCGACTTCAGCGTGTATGTCGACGCCGGCACCGAGGACATCGAGCGCTGGTACCTCAATCGCTTCAAGAAGCTGCGCCAGACCGCCTTCCAGGACCCGTCCTCGTACTTCCGCAAGTACACCCAGGTCTCCGAGGAGGAGGCCCTCGACTACGCGCGCGCCCAGTGGCGGACGATCAACAAGCCCAACCTGGTGGAGAACATCGCCCCCACCCGCGGACGCGCCACCCTCGTCGTCCGCAAGGGCCCGGACCACAAGGTGCAGCGGCTGCGCCTGCGCAAACTGTGACACTCACGCTCCTGGCCCGGAAGTGGCTCCGGGCCAGGCTGCGCGAACGTCCTTTCAGAGCAGGGCAGTTCCAGGCCCCGTCGTCGGACAGGACCTAGCCGAGCGCGGACTTCACCGCGTCCGCCAGCCGTCCGGCCACCGACTGCGCCTGGTCGATGTCCGCGGCCTCGACCATGACCCGTACGAGCGGCTCGGTGCCCGACGGGCGCAGCAGCACCCGCCCGGTCGACCCCAGCTCCCGCTCCGCCTCGGTGACCGCGGCGGCCAGGTCCGCCGATGTGGCGACCCGGGACCTGTCGACGTCCGGTACGTTCACGAGGACCTGCGGCAGCCGCTCCATGACGGAGGCGAGGTCCTTGAGCGTACGGCCGGTCTGAGCGACCCGGGCGGCGAGCATCAGACCGGTCAGCGTGCCGTCGCCGGTGGTGGCGTGGTCGAGGATGATGACGTGGCCGGACTGCTCGCCGCCGAGGGCGTAGCCCTTCTCCTTCATCTCCTCCAGCACATACCGGTCGCCGACCGCGGTCTGCACGAGCTGGATGCCCTCGCGCTCCATGGCCAGTTTGAAGCCCAGGTTGGACATGACCGTCGCGACGACGGTGCCGGAGCGCAGTGCGGAACGCTCCCGCATGGCCAGTGCGAGCACGGCCAGGATCTGGTCGCCGTCCACCTCCTCGCCGGTGTGGTCCACGGCGAGGCAGCGGTCGGCGTCTCCGTCGTGCGCGATGCCGAGGTCGGCGCCGTGCTCGACGACGGCGGCCTTCAGCTTGTCCAGGTGGGTGGAGCCGCAGCCGTCGTTGATGTTGAGCCCGTCCGGCTCCGCGCCGATCGTGACGATCTCGGCGCCCGCGCGCGCGAACGCCTCGGGCGAGACCCGGGCGGCGGCGCCGTGCGCCTCGTCGAGGACGACCTTCAGCCCGTCGAGGCGGTTCGGCAGGACCGCGAGCAGGTGGGCGACGTACTGGTCGAAGCCCTCGTCGTACGACGTCACACGGCCGACCCCGGCACCGGTGGGCCGGTCCCAGGGAGCGCCCGTGCGGTGCTCCTCGTACACGGCCTCGATCTTGTCCTCGAGCTCGTCGGCGAGCTTGTGGCCGCCGCGGGCGAAGAACTTGACGCCGTTGTCGGGCATGGCGTTGTGGCTGGCGGAGAGCATCACGCCCAGGTCGGCGCCGAGCGCGCCGGTCAGGTACGCGACGGCCGGGGTGGGCAGCACACCGACGCTCAGCACGTCCACGCCCGCGCTGGCGAGACCCGCGACCACCGCGGCCTCCAGGAACTCTCCGGACGCCCGCGGATCACGCCCGACCACCGCCTTCGGCTTGTGGCCCTCGAACGTGCCCGCCTCGGCGAGTACGTGCGCCGCCGCGACGGACAGACCGAGCGCCATCTCGGCCGTCAAATCCGCGTTGGCGACACCGCGCACGCCGTCCGTGCCGAAGAGTCGTCCCACTGTGGTGTCCTCCGAACCTTGCTGCGAATGTGCGGCTCATGCCGAGTGTCCAGACAGGGACGGAATACGTACATCCCTCGGACCTGTCTTGAGGCTTATCCCACGGAGCCGTCCCGAGATCGTCGGGATTGCTCCATAAGCCTGTGATAAACAACCTCCCCCGTAAATGAACCGCCCCGGCGGCACAGAGCGTGCTGCCGGGGCGATACGTGCGCGGGCAGGCGGTACGACGCCTGCTGCGACCAGCGGCCGCGATTAGCGCTTGCTGTACTGCGGAGCCTTGCGGGCCTTCTTCAGACCGGCCTTCTTGCGCTCGACCGCACGGTCGTCGCGCTTGAGGAAGCCGGCCTTCTTCAGCGGGCCGCGGTTGTTGTCGACGTCCGCCTCGTTCAGCGCACGGGCGACACCCAGACGGAGCGCACCGGCCTGACCGGAGACACCGCCACCCGCGATACGGGCGATGACGTCGTAACGGCCCTCGAGCTCGAGCACCTTGAAGGGCTCGTTGACTTCCTGCTGGTGCACCTTGTTCGGGAAGTAGTCCTCGAGGGTGCGACCGTTGATCTTCCACTTGCCGGAGCCCGGAACGATCCGGACGCGGGCAATGGCGTTCTTGCGGCGGCCCAGGCCGGCGGCGGGCTGGGGCTCACCGAAGCGGGACGCGAGGGACTCGGAGGTGTACTCACCCTCCAGCGGGACCTCGGTCTCGGTGGTGTAGCTGTCGATGTCAAGCTCTTCGAGCGGCTGCTCGGCAGTGGTCTCGGCCACGATTCTCCTCAGATTCTCTTCAGCTTTAGGGGGTGGCCGGACTTACTGCGCGACCTGGGTGATCTCGAACGGCACCGGCTGCTGGGCAGCGTGCGGGTGCTGGTCGCCCGAGTAGACCTTCAGCTTCGAGAGCATCTGACGACCGAGAGTGTTCTTGGGGAGCATGCCCTTGACGGCCTTCTCGACGGCCTTCTCCGGGTTGTTCGCCAGCAGGTCGTCGTAGCGGACGGAGCGCAGACCACCCGGGTAGCCGGAGTGGCGGTACGCCATCTTCTGGGTCCGCTTGTTGCCGGACAGGTGCACCTTGTCCGCGTTGATGATGATGACGAAGTCGCCGGCGTCCACGTGGGGCGCGTAGATCGGCTTGTGCTTGCCGCGCAGAAGGGTGGCGGCAGTGGTGGCGAGACGGCCCAGGACGACGTCCTGAGCGTCAATGACGTACCACTGGCGCGTCACATCGCCGGGCTTGGGGCTGTACGTACGCACGGTTCGTAGCCTTCGCTTCTTCAGTGAGGTTCCTGACAAGGCCACCGAAGACGATCACGACAGCCCTGACCGCACCGCGGTGACGCAAACCGCGTGCTGGTCGCTGGTCATCGGCCCGGGGACCGGTGTAAGGGCCCCTCACGTGAGAATGAGCAAGCCAATACACATAACGAACAGCCAGGATAACGGGGGCGCCCGGACGGGTCAAAACGAGGTCGTTGCCATCGACGCGTGGTGTCGGCGTGGCCTGTGTTGTTGCTGTGGTGGTTACCGAGTGGGAACAACGCGGCCCCTGCCCCGTCTAAGATGCGCCGCATGAGTTATGGGCAGGGGGACCCTCAGTGGGATCCCTGGAAACCGAGTTCCCAGCAACCGCAGTGGGGCAGCCAGAGCGGCACCCCGGACTGGGCCGCGCTGGCCGAGGCCTCCGAGGCGCGCAACAAGCGCCGTCGGCTTCTGCTGATCGTCGGCGGTGCCCTGGCCACGGTCGCTGTCGGCGCCGCGGTCGCCGTGGCGGTCGTGCGCGCGAACGGCGGCAACGAGGCCTCCAACAAGCCGGCCAGCGCCCTGCCCAGCACCGCGAACATCCCCAGTGAGAGCGCCGACACCGGGCCGTCGTTCGCTCCGACCTCGGCCCCTCCGCCGCTGAACCCGATGGACTTCATCTCCAGCGCGAAGAAGGACAAGGCCCCGATCAGCGCGGACACGCTGTTCCCCGGCACCCAGCTGACGATGGGGTCGAACGTCTACAAGAAGGGCCCCACGGCCTCCACGACGAACTGCGCGTCGGCCGTGCAGGGCACACTGCCCGGGGTGCTCACCAAGAACGGCTGCACCCGTGTCATCCGCGCCACCTACACCAAGGACGGCGTCGCGGTCACGGTCGGCGTGGCCCTCTTCGACACCGCGGCGCAGGCGACGAAGGTGAAGCAGGATGCGGACAGCAAGAGCATCCTCACGTCGCTGACCGGCAAGGGTGTGCCCACCTTCTGCCGTACGACGGTCTGCCGCTCCACCACCAACTCCTACGGCCGCTACGCGTACTTCACGCTCGCCGGCTTCACCAACGGCAAGGACGTGACGACCAAGGACGCGAAGGTCTTCACGGCCGGCGACGACCTGGCCGAGTTCACGTTCCGCCAGATCCGCCGCCGCGGCGAGGCGCAGGCGGCCGCGGCCTCGGGCCAGTAACGGCACGGACGGCCGGGGGCTCAGCAGCAGCCCGCCCCCGGCAGCGTCCGCTTGTTCCGCGCCTCCTTGTTCCGCGCGGCGAGCAGCTCGTCGGCCGGGTAGCCGACCTCCTCGAGGGTGAGCCCGTGCGGACGCAGGACGTGCACGGCCGAGTCCCGTACGCCGGCGGCCAGCACCTTGCCGGGCCAGTCGGGCGCCCGGTGCCCGTCCCCCACGAACAGCAGCGCGCCGATCAGCGACCGCACCATGTTGTGACAGAACGCGTCCGCACGGACCGTGGCGGTGATGATCCCGTCCTCCCCGCGCACCAGGCTGAGCTCCTGGAGCGTACGGATCGTGGTCGCACCTTCCCGCTTCTTGCAGTAGGCGGCGAAGTCGTGCTCGCCGAGGAGCCCCCTGGCCGCCTCGTTCATGGCGTCGACGTCGAGCGGCCAGTCGTGCCACAGCACGTGGTTGCGCAGCAGCGGATCGACACCGCCCGGGTTGTCGGTGACCCGGTACGCGTACCGCCGCCAGACCGCCGAGAAACGGGCGTTGAAGCCGCTGGGCGCCTCCCTGAGGGCCCAGACGCGCACGTCCTTCGGCAGGCGCCCGGCAAGCCGCTTGAGCAGCTTCCCGTGGTGCTCGCCCCAGACCTCCCGAGGCAGATCGACATGGGCGACCTGCCCCCGCGCATGCACCCCCGCATCGGTCCGCCCGGCCACGGTCAGCTCGTACATGTCCTTCGACCGTGTCACCGTGCGGAGGGCGTCCTCGATCTCCCCCTGCACGGTCCGCTTACCACCGGCCTGCTTGGCCCAGCCGTGGAAGTCGGTGCCGTCGTAGGAAAGGTCGAGGCGTACCCGTACGTACCCGGGCTCTACTTCGTCACTCACCCCTAGATCCTCTCAAGACCTGGATCCTCGCAGAAACGCGAAAGCGGGCCCGCCCCGAAGGACGGACCCGCTCAACGCGAGGGCAAGCCTCAGGCGTCCTTCGACTCCTCAGCAGCCTCGGTGGCCTCGGCCGGCTTGGCGTCCTCGACGACCTCGGCCGGCTTGGCGTCCTCGACGACCTCGGTGGCCTCGGCCTCCTTGACGGCACGCTTGGTGGCCGCCTCGGCCTCGCCGACCGCCTTCTGCTGCACCGTCAGCGCCTCGACCAGCTCGATGACAGCCATGGGCGCGTTGTCGCCACGGCGGTTACCGATCTTGGTGATGCGGGTGTAGCCACCCGGACGGTTCTCGTAGCGCGGGCCGATCTCGGTGAAGAGCGTGTGGACGATGCTCTTGTCCGTGATGACCTGAAGCACCTGACGGCGGTTGTGAAGGTCGCCCTTCTTCGCCTTGGTGACCAGGCGCTCGGCGTACGGACGCAGCTTGCGCGCCTTCGCCTCGGTGGTGGTGATACGGCCGTGCTCGAAGAGCGCCTTCGCGAGGTTCGCGAGGATGATCTTCTCGTGCGCGGCGCTGCCGCCCATACGGGCACCCTTGGTGGGCTTCGGCATCGTGTTTCTCCTAGGTGTCTGCCCCGGCCGTGTCAGGTACCGGGGTCAGTATCCGAGCAGACGGTTGTCTGTCGAAGATCCGGGGCGTCCCCGAAGGGGCGCCCCGGAAGGGGCGGGGACTGCGGACACTATGCGGCTCCGCCGCGTGGGCGCGACCAGCCACAACCGGCCCGCAGACGCAGTACGGCCTCCCCGCGGAGCGCTCAGTACTGCTCGGTCTCGACGAACCCGGCGTCCGCGTCGTCGTCCGCGCCAAAGGCGTCGGCCGCAGCGGTCGGGTCGAATCCGGGCGGGCTGTCCTTCAGGGCCAGGCCCATGCCGGCCAGCTTCGCCTTGACCTCGTCGATCGACTTCGCACCGAAGTTGCGAATGTCCAGGAGGTCGGCCTCGGAGCGAGCCACGAGCTCACCCACGGAGTGGATGCCCTCGCGCTTGAGGCAGTTGTAGGAGCGGACCGTGAGCTCCAGCTCCTCGATCGGCAGCGCCAGGTCGGCGGCGAGGGCGGCGTCCGTCGGGGACGGACCCATGTCGATGCCCTCGGCGTCGATGTTGAGCTCACGCGCCAGACCGAACAGCTCCACCAGGGTCTTGCCGGCGGATGCCATGGCGTCACGGGGACGCATGGCCTGCTTGGTCTCGACGTCGACGATCAGCTTGTCGAAGTCGGTGCGCTGCTCGACACGGGTCGCCTCGACCTTGTAGGTGACCTTGAGAACCGGCGAGTAGATCGAGTCGACCGGGACACGGCCGATCTCCTGGCCCACCTGCTTGTTCTGCACGGCGGAGACATAGCCGCGACCGCGCTCGACGGTCAGCTCCATCTCCAGCTTGCCCTTGCCGTTGAGCGTGGCGAGGACCAGGTCGGGGTTGTGCACCTCGACACCGGCCGGAGGCGCGATGTCGGCGGCGGTCACGAGACCCGGGCCCTGCTTGCGCAGGTACATCACGACCGGCTCGTCGTGCTCCGAGGAGACGACCAGCTGCTTGATGTTGAGGATCAGGTCGGTGACGTCCTCCTTGACGCCCGGCACGGTGGTGAACTCGTGCAGAACGCCGTCGATGCGGATGGACGTGACCGCCGCACCCGGGATCGAGGAGAGGAGCGTACGACGCAGGGAGTTGCCGAGGGTGTAGCCGAAGCCCGGCTCCAGCGGCTCGATCACGAACCGGGAGCGGAACTCGTCGACGACCTCTTCGGTCAACGAGGGACGCTGAGCGATCAGCATGTGTGGATCAGATCCTTCATTCGTGGACGCCCGCTATTTGACGTCCGACGGAAACCGCACCCGTGAAAAGTGCGGGTACTGCAAGGGTACGGGCGATACGACCCGGAAGGGGTCGTACCGCCCGAAGACCACTGGCCGTGAGGCGTCAGACGCGACGACGCTTCGGCGGACGGCAGCCGTTGTGCGGGGTCGGGGTGACATCCTGGATGGAGCCGACCTCGAGACCGGTCGCCTGGAGCGAACGGATGGCGGTCTCACGACCGGAACCCGGGCCCTTGACGAACACGTCGACCTTGCGCATGCCGTGCTCCTGGGCACGACGCGCGGCGGACTCGGCGGCCATCTGGGCGGCGAACGGCGTGGACTTCCGGGAGCCCTTGAAGCCGACGTGGCCGGCGGAGGCCCAGGAGATCACGTTGCCGGACGGGTCAGTGATCGAAACGATCGTGTTGTTGAACGTGCTCTTGATGTGCGCGTGGCCGTGAGCGACGTTCTTCTTTTCCTTGCGGCGCACCTTCTTGGCAGCGCCCTGACGTCCCTTGGGGGGCATCCTTTAACTCCTACGGAGGTGGTCGGTCCTACAGCGAAGACCGTGGACAGGTGTCCGCTGCGGACTACTTCTTGCCCGGCTTCTTCTTGCCGGCGATGGCGCGACGCGGGCCCTTGCGGGTGCGGGCGTTGGTGCTGGTGCGCTGACCGCGGACGGGCAGACCGCGGCGGTGCCGCAGACCCTGGTAGCAACCGATCTCGACCTTGCGGCGGATGTCGGCCTGGATCTCGCGACGGAGGTCACCCTCGGTCTTGATGTTGTTGTCGACGTACTCGCGGATCGCGACGAGCTGCTCCTCGGAGAGGTCGCGAACGCGGGTGTTCGGGTCGACGCCGGTCGCAGCCAGCGTCTCCTTCGAGAGGGTCCGGCCGATGCCGAACACGTAGGTGAGGGCGACCTCCACGCGCTTTTCGCGCGGGATGTCAACACCGGAAACGCGTGCCATTCAATGGCTCCTGGTGATCTTCGGAGGTCTTCCGCAGAACCGGATCCCAGCCGCCGTACGAGGTACGAACTGGGTCCCCGGCCTCCGAACCGGGGGTGTCAGACCTGATGCTCGAGGTCTGGGCCCTGCGTATGAATATATTCAGCTCGCGTCGCGCGAATTTCTGCGAATCGCAGAGGGAGCGGTCGTGCGTCAGCCCTGGCGCTGCTTGTGGCGCGGGTTCTCGCAGATGACCATGACCCGACCGTGACGGCGGATCACCCTGCACTTGTCGCAGATCTTCTTGACGCTCGGCTTGACCTTCATGGGATGTGAGGTTCTCCGGGTCAGTGCCCCCGCTGGAGGCGGGGGCGAGGCAAGATCTACTTCTAGCGTTGGAGTTCTCTTCCCGACGGGTCAGGAAGACTCTCCCCTGGATCGCTCCGGGGAGTTTGACAGGTCAGGCCTGTCCAGCGACGACCCTCCCGGCCGCCGGGGCGCGTGCGGGACCCGCCCAAGCTCACTTGTACCGGTAGACGATCCGGCCACGGGTCAGGTCGTACGGAGACAGCTCCACCACGACCCGGTCGTCAGGGAGGATGCGGATGTAGTGCATACGCATCTTGCCGCTGATGTGTGCCAGGACCTGGTGGCCGTTCTGGAGCTCGACCTTGAACATGGCGTTCGGCAGAGACTCGACGACAGTGCCCTCGATCTCGATGGCACCTTGCTTCTTGGCCACGCTTCGCCCTTCGAATCGACTACCTTGATCGACCCCGTACAAGCGCATGCGGGCATGCGGGTGCAAGGGAGCCGACGAGTCAGTCTACGTCAGCGCACCCGGAAACACGAACTCGGCCCTGATCTTCTCTTCGCCACTCATGACGATGCCCCGCCCATCGACGCGGTATGCGCGATGGACGGGGCGGACGACCAACAGGTCAGCTGTGGACTTCCGCGCAGGCGGTGCCGCCGTCAGCCGTGCCGTCGATCAGCGCGTAGATCTTGAACTTGCCGAGGCGTGGCACCCGTGCGCAGACGCGAACGCGGGCGTGGTACCGGCCATCATGGCGAGAGCGAACGCGCCGGCCGCAACGCCAAGCGATCGCTGCGTTCAGATCGGTTCAGCTCAGAGGGTCGGGAGCCGCCGTGATCCCGTACTCGGCCAGCTTGGCCTTGCCACCGTCGGGAGCCGTCAGCACGAGCGGCCCCTCCTCCGTCAACGCCACCGAGTGCTCCCAGTGGGAGGACCAGGTGCCATCCGTCGTGATCACGGTCCAGTCGTCCCCGAGGACCTCGGTCTTCGGGGTGCCGAGAGAGACCATCGGCTCGATGGCGAGGCAGAAGCCGGGAACCAGCTTGGGGCCCTTGCCGCGGCGGCGGTCGACGTAGTTCAGCAGATGCGGGTCCATGTGCATCTCGGTGCCGATCCCGTGGCCGCCGTAGTCCTCGATGATCCCGTACCGGCCGCCGCCCGGCTTCGGCTGCCGGCGGATGTACGTCTCGACGGCCCGCGAGACGTCGACAAGCCGGTTGCCCTGCTTCATCGCCGCGATCCCGGCCCACATGGACTCCTCGGTCACCCGGGACAGCTCGATCAGCTCCGGGGCGTGACCGGACCCCACGAAGGCCGTGTACGCCGCGTCTCCGTGCCAGCCGTCCACGATCGCACCGGCATCGATGGAGATGATGTCGCCGTCCTTGAGGACCACCTCGTCGGACGGGATGCCATGGACGACCACCTCGTTCACCGAGGTGCAGATGGTCGCCGGGAAGCCGCCGTACCCCAGGAAGTTCGGTTTCGCCCCGTGCTCCGCGAGCACCTTGCGCGCGACCTCGTCCAGGTCCTTCGTCGTGGCACCCGGCACAGCCGCCTCGCGCGTGGCCGCGTGCACGGCGGCGACGACCAGCCCCGCCTCACGCATCTTGGCGATCTGCTCGGGGGTCTTGATCTGCACCATGGCGGCTGCGGCCTTTCTGGACCGGGAGAGTACGGATGTCTTCAACGATACGGGCGCGCCGGCCCGTCGAGCCCCGCTCACAGCTCGGCCGCGGCCCCCGCCAGGGAACCGCGGCCGTAGAGCGGCGGGAAGGAAGGGCGACTACTTGTCGCCGACCTTCGGCTTGAGCGCCTCCATCGCGCGCGCGGTGACCTCTTCCACCTTGCCGAGCGCCGAGATGGTGACCACCAGGCCCTGCGCCTTGTAGTAGTCGATGATCGGCTCGGTCTGCGTGTGGTAGACCTCCAGCCGCTTGCGGACGGTCTCCTCGGAGTCGTCGTCGCGCTGGTACAGCTCGCCACCGCAGACGTCGCAGACGCCGTCCACCTTCGGCGCCTTGTACGAGACGTGGAAGACGTGCGCCGACTCGTTGCGGCAGATCCGTCGGCCCGCGATCCGCTTGACGACCTCGTCCTCGGGGACCTCCAGGTCGAGCACCGCGTCCAGCTTCATGCCCTCGGCCTTGAGCATCTCGTCCAGCGCCTCGGCCTGCGAGACGTTGCGCGGGAAGCCGTCGAGCAGGAAGCCGTTCTCCGCGTCGTGCTGCTCCATGCGGTCCTTGGCCATCGCGATCGTGACCTCGTCCGGCACCAGGTTGCCCGCGTCCATGTAGGACTTCGCCAGCTTGCCGAGCTCCGTCTGCCGGCTGATGTTGGCGCGGAACAGGTCGCCCGTGGAGATGTGCGGGATCGACAGGTTCTTGGCCAGGAACGCAGCCTGCGTCCCCTTGCCGGCACCGGGCGGCCCGACGAGCACGATTCGCATCAGCGGAGGAACCCTTCGTAATTGCGCTGCTGGAGCTGGCTCTCGATCTGCTTCACCGTCTCAAGGCCGACACCCACGATGATCAGGATGCTCGTACCACCGAACGGGAAGTTCTGATTTGCCCCGAAACCAACCAACGCCATTGTCGGCACGAGAGCGATCAGACCCAGATACAGCGACCCTGGCCAGGTGATCCGGTTGAGTACGTAGCTCAGGTACTCAGCGGTGGGCCGGCCGGCCCGGATGCCCGGGATGAAGCCACCATACTTCTTCATGTTGTCGGCGACTTCCTCGGGGTTGAACGAGATCGCCACGTAGAAGAACGCGAAGAACACGATCAGAAGGAAGTAGGTGGTGATGTAAATCGGGTGGTCACCCTTGGTCAGGTTGTTCTGGACCCACGTCTTCCAGCTGGAATTGCCCCCCGCGAACTGCGCGATCAGGCTGGGGATGTAGAGCAGCGACGAGGCGAAGATCACGGGGATCACACCCGCCTGGTTGACCTTCAGCGGGATGTACGTCGACGTGCCGCCGTACGACCGGCGGCCGATCATGCGCTTGGCGTACTGGACCGGGATCCGCCGCTGTGCCTGCTCGACGAAGACCACCAGGCCGACCATGCAGAGCCCAACGGCGATCACCGTGCCGAACTCGATCCAGCCGCCCGCCAGCTTGCCCTGGAGCTTGATCGTCCACAGCGCGCTCGGGAAGGTGGCGGCGATCGAGATGAACATCAGGATCGACATACCGTTGCCGATGCCACGGTCCGTGATGAGCTCGCCGAGCCACATGACGACACAGGTGCCGGCCGTCATCGTGATGACCATGGTGATGGTGGTGAAGATCGACTGGTCCGGCACGATCTGCGACGCCACGGGGCAGCCCTGGAACAGGGCGCCGCTGCGGGCGGTGGCCACCAGGCCGGTGCCCTGCAGGATGGCGAGCGCCACCGTCAGATAGCGCGTGTACTGTGTGATCTTCGTTGTACCGGCCTGGCCCTCCTTCTTGAGGGCTTCCAGGCGCGGGATCACCACGGTGAGCAACTGGAGAATGATGCTCGCTGTGATGTA
Organism: Streptomyces sp. NPDC001634; assembly: GCF_040298185.1. NCBI lineage: Bacteria > Bacillati > Actinomycetota > Actinomycetes > Kitasatosporales > Streptomycetaceae > Streptomyces > Streptomyces sp. NPDC001634. Next base: position 16,465 of record NZ_JBEOZU010000070.1, read on the forward strand.
CGGCATGATGCCGAGCGCAAAGAGGGTGATCTGGAGCAGCGCGCCGCCACTGAACATGTTGATCAGGCTGAACAGGCCGCGGTTCGCGCTGGCCACATCCATACAGGTCTGCACGTTCTTGTAATCGACGCCAGGGATCGGGATGTGTGTACCGACCCGGTAGACCACGATGATGCCGAGCGTGAAGAGCAGCTTCTTGCGCAGGTCGGGCGTCCTGAACGCCCGGGCGAACGCGGTGAGCACGGTGCCTCCTGCGACCCCCGCGCAACTGCGTCAAGGGTGACGGTCTTGAGGTTCGACGAATACATAACGGTCATCTGCCGCTCAGAGTGCCCCAAGTGAAGCACCCTGTGAAAGTAGGCAGTGCAGGCCACCTTACCGGCGAGACTGCCCCCTTGGAACGACCGACCGGGGATACCCCAATTGTGGGGTATCCCCGGTCGGGATCGTTCAAGTCATCGAGACGCCTGAAAATGTCAGACGAGCTCGGTGACGGTGCCGCCGGCGGCGGTGATCTTCTCCTTGGCGGAGCCGGAGACGGCGTCGACCGTCACCTGCAGCGCCACGGAGATCTCGCCCTGGCCGAGGACCTTGACGAGCGCGTTCTTGCGAACGGCACCCTTGGCCACCAGACCCTCGACGGTGACCTCGCCACCCTCGGGGTAGAGCGCGGCCAGCTTGTCGAGGTTCACGACCTGGTACTCGGTCTTGAACGGGTTCTTGAAGCCCTTCAGCTTCGGGAGGCGCATGTGCAGCGGCATCTGGCCACCCTCGAAGCGCTCCGGAACCTGGTAGCGGGCCTTGGTGCCCTTGGTACCACGACCGGCCGTCTTACCCTTCGACGCCTCACCACGACCGACACGGGTCTTGGCGGTCTTGGCGCCCGGGGCGGGACGGAGGTTGTGGATCTTGAGCGGGTTCTGCTCCGCCATGATCAGTCGACCTCCTCGACCGTCACGAGGTGGCGGACGGTGTGCACCATGCCGCGGAACTCGGGACGGTCCTCCTTGACGACCACGTCACCCAGGCGCTTGAGGCCCAGGGAACGCAGGGTGTCGCGGTGGTTCTGCTTGCTGCCGATGTACGACTTCGTCTGCGTGATCTTGAGCTGCGCCATGATTACGCACCCGCCCCGGCACGCGCACGCAGCAGGGCCGCGGGGGCGACGTCCTCGAGGGGCAGACCACGGCGGGCCGCGATCTCCTCGGGACGCTGCAGGCCCTTCAGGGCCTCCACGGTCGCGTGCACGATGTTGATCGCGTTGTCGGAGCCGAGCGACTTCGACAGCACGTCGTGGATACCGGCGCACTCGAGCACGGCACGCACCGGACCACCGGCGATAACACCGGTACCGGGGGACGCGGGCTTGAGCAGCACGACGCCGGCAGCCTTCTCACCCTGGATCGGGTGCGGGATGGTGCCCTGGATCCGGGGGACCTTGAAGAAGTGCTTCTTGGCCTCCTCAACGCCCTTGGCGATGGCGGCCGGCACCTCCTTGGCCTTGCCGTAACCGACACCCACGGTGCCGTCACCGTCGCCCACCACGACCAGCGCGGTGAAGCTGAAGCGACGACCACCCTTCACAACCTTGGCGACGCGGTTGATCGCGACGACGCGCTCAACGTACGCGGTCTTCTCGGCGGCAGCAGCGCCGCCGTCACGGCCCTTCCGGTCCCGCCGCTCGCCGCCACCGGCACCGCCACCGCGGCGCTGGGGTCCAGCCATTGGATTTACCTCTCTCTTTTCCGCTAGCTACGGCGGCTCAGAACTTGAGCCCGGCCTCGCGGGCGGCGTCCGCCAGGGCGGCGATGCGCCCGGCGTACTGGTTGCCACCACGGTCGAACACGACGGCCTCGACACCGGCGGCCTTGGCACGCTCGGCGACCAGGGCGCCGACCTGCTTGGCCTGCGCGGACTTGTCGCCCTCGCCACCACGGATCGAGGTGTCCAGGGTGGACGCCGACGCCAGGGTGTGGCCCTTGAGGTCGTCGATCACCTGCGCCACGATGTGGCGGTTGGAGCGGGTCACGACCAGACGGGGACGCTCCGCCGTACCGGAGATCCGCTTGCGGATCCGGATGTGACGGCGCTTGATCGCGGCGCGCTTGTAGGCGTCGCCCTTCAGGATCTTCTGCCCGTATGCCATGGCTTACTTACCCGCCTTTCCGACCTTGCGGCGGATGACTTCGCCCTCGTACTTGACGCCCTTGGCCTTGTACGGGTCGGGCTTGCGCAGCTTGCGGATGTTGGCCGCAACCTCGCCGACCTTCTGCTTGTCGATGCCCTCGACCTGGAAGCGGGTCGGGGTCTCCACCTTGAAGGTGATGCCCTCGGGCGCCTCGACGGTGATCGGGTGGCTGTAGCCGAGCGCGAACTCGAGGTTCGAGCCCTTGGCGGTCACGCGGTAACCGACACCACTGATCTCGAGCTTCTTCACGTAACCCTGGGTCACGCCGGTGATCATGTTCGCCACCAGCGTGCGGGACAGGCCGTGCAGGGCCTTGTTCTGACGCTCGTCGTTGGGGCGGGTCACCTGGAGGGTGCCGTCCTCGTTCTTGACGATCTCGATCGGCGCGACGACGGTGTGGGTCAGCTCGCCCTTGGGGCCCTTGACCGAAACCGTGCTGCCGTCGATGGTGACGTCCACGCCGGCGGGAACCGCGATGGGGAGCTTGCCGATGCGCGACATAGCTGTTTCCTCCGTTCCCTTCCGTTACCAGACGTAGGCGAGAACTTCTCCGCCTACGCCCTTCTTGCCGGCCTGCTTGTCGGTGAGGAGCCCGTGGGACGTGGAGATGATCGCCACGCCGAGGCCGCCGAGCACCTTCGGCAGGTTGGTGGACTTCGCGTAAACCCGCAGACCGGGCTTGGAGATCCGCTTGATGCCCGCGATGGAGCGCTCACGGTTCGGGCCGAACTTCAGCTCGAGGGTGAGGTTCTTGCCGACCTCGGCGTCCTCGACGCGCCAGCCCGTGATGAAGCCCTCCTGCTGGAGGATCTCCGCGATGTGGGACTTGATCTTCGACGCCGGCATCGTCACGGTGTCGTGGTACGCCGAGTTCGCGTTCCGCAGACGCGTGAGCATGTCTGCGATCGGATCAGTCATGGTCATGAATTGGCCTTCGGCCTCTCTCGCCGGGGTTTCCTGGTGCGCCATCCCTCTCCCCGATCCGAGACGGGACGGGTGCGGCGCGGTGGACCTACGGCGTAGTAAGTCGTACGGGCGGCGACAGACGCCCAACCCCCCAAGCCTAAGGCATGTGAGGTGGGCGTCTGACCGCCCCATCTGCTTACCGAGAGCCTTGGGAATCCCGAATTACCGGAATTACCAGGAGCTCTTGGTCACGCCCGGCAGCTCGCCACGGTGAGCCATCTCACGAAGGCACACGCGGCACAGGCCGAACTTGCGGTACACGGAGTGCGGACGGCCGCAGCGCTGGCAGCGGGTGTAGCCACGCACACCGAACTTGGGCTTACGAGCAGCCTTAGCGATCAGAGCCTTCTTCGCCATCTCGCTCACGCCTCCTTGAACGGGAAGCCGAGGTGACGAAGGAGCGCGCGGCCCTCAGCGTCGTTGGTCGCCGTGGTGACCACGGTGATGTCCATACCCCGGACGCGGTCGATCTTGTCCTGGTCGATCTCGTGGAACATGACCTGCTCGGTGAGACCGAAGGTGTAGTTGCCACGGCCGTCGAACTGCTTGGGGGACAGGCCGCGGAAGTCGCGGATGCGCGGCAGCGCGAGCGACAGGGTGCGGTCCAGGAACTCCCACATGCGGTCGCCACGAAGCGTGACGTGGGCACCGATCGGCTGGCCCTCACGCAGCTTGAACTGCGCGATGGACTTGCGGGCCTTGGTGACCTGCGGCTTCTGGCCGGTGATCGTGGTGAGGTCGCGGATGGCGCCCTCGATCAGCTTGGAGTCGCGGGCGGCGTCGCCCACACCCATGTTGACCACGATCTTGACGAGGCCGGGGATCTGCATGACGTTCTCGTACTTGAACTCGTCACGCAGCTTGCCCGCGATCTCCTCGCGGTACTTCTGCTTCAGACGCGGAGTGGTGGTGGTAGCCATCAGATGTCCTCACCCGTCCGCTTGGCAACGCGGATCTTGTTGCCCTCTTCGTCGAAGCGGTAACCGACACGCGTGACGACCTTGTTGCCGTCCTTCTCAACGACCAGCTGGACGTTGGAGACGTGGATCGGCGCCTCGGTCGTGACGATGCCGCCGGCCTGCGAACCGCTGGCGGTCGGGCCGGCCTTGGTGTGCTTCTTGACCCGGTTGACACCCTCGACCAGGACGCGCTCCTCGCGCGGGTAAGCGGCAATGACCTTGCCCTGCTTGCCCTTGTCCTTGCCGGTGATGACCTGGACCAGGTCGCCCTTCTTGATCTTCATGCTTACAGCACCTCCGGCGCGAGCGAGATGATCTTCATGAACTTCTTCTCGCGCAGCTCACGGCCGACCGGGCCGAAGATGCGGGTGCCGCGAGGGTCGCCGTCGTTCTTCAGAATGACGGCGGCGTTCTCGTCGAAGCGGATGTACGAGCCGTCCGGACGGCGGCGCTCCTTGACGGTGCGAACGATGACCGCCTTGACGACGTCACCCTTCTTCACGTTGCCACCGGGGATCGCGTCCTTGACGGTGGCGACGATGACGTCACCGATGCCCGCGTAGCGGCGACCGGAGCCACCGAGCACACGGATGCAAAGGATCTCCTTCGCACCAGTGTTGTCGGCGACACGCAGTCGCGACTCCTGCTGGATCACGTCTATCTCCTGATCGTCTGCCGGTTCCCTCCGGGGTTGGCCCGGAAAGCCTGGCGGAACTGTCCTGCGAGTTGCTCCCGCAGGAATTACTTGCGCCTCTGGAAGCGGAAACCCGTACCGCCGGGGGCGTGCACCGCCCTGGGCCAAGGGCCCTGAGCGGCGCCCCCGGAGGCCGCGGAACATTCGTCCCGTCGGCCCGGGGCCTGGGGCGGCCGCAGGCCGTCCGGCCGGGCTCCGCGAGGACTCGCGGGCCGACCGGGGCGGCCTGGCGTTCGGCCTCCCCGGGGGCCTCGCCCCTCGGCCGAAGGCCGGAGGGCGGTGCCCCAGCGCGGGGGCGTCAGCCCCCCAGCGGGGTACCGAGGGCGGGAGCCCTCGGCGGGGTCAGCGGGGCAGAGCCCCGCTTGATTACTTCGCCTTCTCGAGGATCTCGACGACGCGCCAGCGCTTCGTCGCGGACAGCGGCCGGGTCTCCATCAGGAGGACGCGGTCGCCGACACCCGCGGCGTTCTGCTCGTCGTGCGCCTTGAGCTTGTTCGTACGGCGGATGACCTTGCCGTACAGCGCGTGCTTGACACGGTCCTCGACGGCGACGACGACGGTCTTGTCCATCTTGTCGCTGACGACGAGACCCTCACGGGTCTTGCGGAAGCCGCGCGCCTCAGTGTTCTCAGTCACGTTGTTCTCGCTCATCAGGCGTTCTCCACCGTTTCGATGCCCAGCTCACGCTCGCGCATCAGGGTGTAGATCCGCGCGATGTCCTTGCGGACCGCCTTCAGACGGCCGTGGTTCTCGAGCTGGCCCGTCGCCGCCTGGAAGCGGAGGTTGAACAGCTCTTCCTTGGCCTCGCGGAGCTTGCCCAGAAGCTCCTCGTTGCCCAGCTCGCGCAGCTCGGACGCCTTGGTACCGGCCGACATCACGCTTCACCTGCCTCGCGCTTGACGATCCGGCACTTCATCGGCAGCTTGTGGGCCGCACGGGTCAGCGCCTCACGGGCGATCTTCTCGTTGGGGTACGACAGCTCGAACATCACGCGTCCGGGCTTGACGTTGGCGATCCACCACTCCGGAGAACCCTTACCGGAACCCATGCGGGTCTCGGCGGGCTTCTTGGTGAGCGGACGGTCCGGGTAGATGTTGATCCAGACCTTGCCACCACGCTTGATGTGACGCGTCATGGCGATACGAGCGGCCTCGATCTGACGGTTCGTCACGTACGCCGGGGTGAGCGCCTGGATGCCGTACTCGCCGAACGCAACCGTCGTGCCACCCTTGGCAGCGCCATCGCGCTTCGGGTGGTGCTGCTTGCGGTGCTTGACCCTACGGGGGATCAGCATGTCGGTCAGGCCTCCGTTCCGGTGCTCTCAGCCGGAGCGGCGGGAGCCTCGGCCTTGGGGGCCTCGGCACCGGCAGCCTGCTGCGGCTTGCGACCGCGCCGCTCGCCACCGCGGCCACCACGGGCCGGGCGGTCGGCGCCACCGCGGGCCGGGCGGTTACCCGCACGGGCGGCAGCGTTCTCGGCGCGGACCTCGGCGATGTTCTTGACGTCGCCCTTGTAGATCCAGACCTTCACACCGATGCGGCCGAAGGTCGTCTTGGCCTCGAAGAAGCCGTAGTCCACGTTCGCGCGGAGCGTGTGCAGGGGCACGCGGCCCTCGCGGTAGAACTCCGAGCGGGACATCTCGGCGCCGCCGAGGCGGCCACCGCACTGGATCTTGATGCCCTTGGCGCCGGCCTTCATGGCGGACTGCATGCTCTTGCGCATGGCCCGACGGAAGGAGACGCGGGAGGAGAGCTGCTCGGCGACGGCCTGGGCCACGAGCTGAGCGTCGGTCTCGGGGTTCTTGACCTCGAGGATGTTCAGCTGGACCTGCTTGCCCGTGAGCTTCTCGAGGTCGCCGCGGATGCGGTCGGCCTCGGCGCCACGGCGGCCGATGACGATGCCCGGACGAGCGGTGTGGATGTCCACACGCACGCGGTCACGGGTGCGCTCGATCTCGACCTTGGAGATGCCGGCGCGCTCCATGCCGGACGTCATCATCCGACGGATGGCGACGTCTTCCTTGACGTAGTCCTTGTACAGCTTGTCGGCGTACCAACGCGACTTGAAGTCGGTCGTGACACCGAGCCGGAACCCATGCGGGTTTACCTTCTGGCCCATTACCGGGTTCCTTCCTTGCTGCTGACGACCACGGTGATGTGGCTGGTCCGCTTGCGGATCCGGTAGGCACGGCCCTGGGCGCGCGGACGGAACCGCTTCAGGGTCGGGCCCTCGTCGACGTAGGCCTCGGAAATGAAGAGGCTGTCGACATCGGTGTGGTCGTAGTTGTGCGCGGCGTTGGCAATGGCGCTGTCGAGCACCTTGCCGACCGGAACCGAGGCTGCCTGCGGAGCGAATCGCAGAACAGCCTGGGCCTCCGTGGCATCCATGCCACGGATGAGGTCCACCACACGGCGGGCCTTCATGGGCGTGACGCGGATGTACCGCGCCTGGGCCCTGGCTTCCATGGTTGTCCCTTCAGAGTTACTTACGTGTCTGAATGCGATCCGCTACTAGCGGCGCTTCGACTTCCGGTCTTCCTTGACGTGGCCCCGGAAGGTGCGGGTCGGCGAGAACTCGCCGAGCTTGTGGCCGACCATCGACTCGGTGACGAACACCGGGATGTGGGTCTTGCCGTTGTGCACCGCCAGCGTGTGGCCCAGCATGGCCGGGACGATCATCGAGCGGCGGGACCAGGTCTTGATGACGTTCTTGGTGCCGGCTTCGTTCTGGGCGTCCACCTTCTTCATCAGGTGGTCGTCGACGAAGGGCCCCTTCTTCAAGCTACGAGGCATCTCAACCCGTCCTTAGCGCTTCTTGTTCGTCTTGCGGCGGCGGACGATGTACTTGTTCGACGCCTTCTTGGGCGAACGAGTACGGCCTTCCTTCTTGCCCCACGGGGACACAGGGTGGCGACCACCGGAGGTCCGGCCCTCACCACCACCGTGCGGGTGGTCAACCGGGTTCATGACCACACCACGGACGGTCGGGCGAACGCCCAGCCACCGCTTGCGGCCCGCCTTGCCCCAGTTGATGTTGCTCTGCTCGGCGTTGCCGACCTCACCGACGGTGGCGCGGCAGCGCGCGTCCACCATGCGGATCTCGCCGGACGGCATACGGAGGGTCGCCATGGCGCCCTCACGCGCGAGCAGCTGCACGGAGGCACCTGCGGAGCGGGCCATCTTGGCGCCGCCGCCCGGACGGAGCTCGATCGCGTGCAGCGTCGTACCGACCGGGATGTTGCGCAGGGCAAGGTTGTTGCCCGGCTTGATGTCGGCCCCGGGACCGTTCTCGACGCGGTCGCCCTGCGACAGGCCACGCGGCGCGAGGATGTAGCGCTTCTCGCCGTCCGCGTAGTGCAGCAGCGCGATGCGCGCGGTGCGGTTGGGGTCGTACTCGATGTGCGCGACCTTCGCCGGCACGCCGTCCTTGTCGTGACGACGGAAGTCGATCACGCGGTAGGCGCGCTTGTGGCCACCACCCTGGTGGCGGACGGTCACACGACCTGAGTTGTTACGGCCACCCTTGCTGTGCAGGGGGCGGACCAGCGACTTCTCCGGCGTGGACCGCGTGACCTCGACGAAGTCGGCGACGCTGGCGCCACGACGGCCCGGCGTAGTCGGCTTGTACTTGCGGATTCCCATTTCTCAGTCCTCGTCCGATATCGGACGATCCGACCCGCTTACGCGGTCGGACCGCCGAAGATGTCGATACGGTCGCCCTCGGCGAGGGTCACGATCGCGCGCTTGGTGCCCGCGCGCTGGCCGAAACCGGTGCGGGTCCGCTTGCGCTTGCCCTGACGGTTGATCGTGTTGACCCCGGTGACCTTGACCGAGAAGACCGCCTGGACGGCCTGCTTGATCTGGGTCTTGTTGGCGTTCGGGTCGACGATGAACGTGTACTTGTTCTCGTCGAGGAGCGCGTAGCTCTTCTCCGACACGACCGGCTTCAGCAGGACGTCACGGGGGTCCGTGTACGCCTTGCTCGCCGGGGTGACGACGGTGTTCTTGCCCTCGGCGGCGTGGCGACGCGCCTTGGCGACGCGCGCGGCCTTGGCCGCCTTGGCGGCCTTCGAGGCAATGGCGGGGTGACGGATAGCCATCAGGCCTCGCTCCCTTCGGTGTCAGTGGCCTTCGGGCCGGACACGAAGGACTCGAAAGCGGCCTGGGTGAAGACCACGTCGTCGGAGACGATCACGTCGTACGTGTTCAGCTGGCCCGGCTCCAGGATGTGGACCTGGGGCAGGTTGCGGGCGGACAGCCACGCGGCCTCCTCGGCACGCTCTACGACCAGGAGCAGGTTCTTGCGCTCCGAGATCTTGCCGAACAGCGTCTTGGCGGCCTTGGTGGAGGGGGTCTCGCCCTCGATCACGCCGGTGACGACGTGGATGCGGTTGTGGCGGGCCCGGTCGGTGAGGGCGTGGCGCAGGGCCGCGGCCTTCATCTTCTTCGGGGTCCGCTGCGAGTAGTCACGCGGCACGGGACCGTGCACGACGCCACCACCGGCGAACTGCGGCGCGCGGGTCGAGCCCTGACGGGCGCGGCCGGTGCCCTTCTGGCGGTAAGGCTTCCGGCCACCACCACGGACTTCGGCGCGGGTCTTGGTCTTGTGCGTGCCCTGGCGGGCAGCCGCGTTCTGCGCGACGACGACCTGGTGGATCAGCGGGATGCTGACCTTCTCCACGCCGAAGATCTCCGCGGGGAGTTCGACGCTACCGGTCTTCTCGCCGGCAGGCGAAAGGATGTCAACAGTGCTCATCGGTTACCTCAGGCCCCCTTGGCCGCGGTGCGGACCAGGACGAGGCCGCCGTTCGGACCGGGAACCGCGCCCTTGATGAGCAGCAGACCCTTCTCCGCGTCAACGGCGTGGACGGTCAGGTTCTGGGTGGTGACACGCTCGTTGCCCATGCGACCCGCCATGCGGACGCCCTTGAACACACGGCCCGGGGTGGCGCAGCCACCGATGGAACCGGGCGAGCGGTGCTTGCGCTGAACGCCGTGACCGGCGCCGAGGCCCTTGAAGTTGTGACGCTTCATGACACCGGCGAAGCCCTTGCCCTTGCTCGTGCCGGTGACGTCGACCTTCACACCGGCCTCGAACACCTCAGCGGTGATCTCCTGGCCGAGCGTGTACTCGGAGGCATCCGCGGTGCGGAGCTCGACGAGGTGACGACGCGGGGTGACGTCGGCCTTGGCGAAGTGACCCTTGAGGGGCTTGTTCACCTTGCGCGGGTCGATCTCGCCGAAGGCGATCTGGACCGACTCGTAGCCGTCGACGTCGTTCGTGCGGACCTGGGTGACGACGTTGGGGCCGGCCTTGACGACGGTGACCGGAACAACACGGTTGTTCTCGTCCCACACCTGCGTCATGCCGAGCTTCTCGCCCAGGATGCCCTTGATCTGCTTAGCCATTCTCAGCTCACCGACCCTCAGAGCTTGATCTCGATGTCGACACCGGCCGGCAGGTCGAGTCGCATCAGAGAGTCAACGGTCTTGGGGGTGGGGTCGAGAATGTCGATCAGGCGCTTGTGCGTGCGCATCTCGAAGTGCTCGCGCGAGTCCTTGTACTTGTGCGGCGACTTGATGACGCAGTACACGTTCTTCTCAGTGGGCAGCGGCACCGGGCCCGCGACCGACGCACCGGTACGGGTCACCGTCTCGACGATCTTCTTCGCCGAGGAGTCGATGACCTCGTGGTCGTAGGCCTTGAGCCGAATGCGGATCTTCTGTCCCGCCATGGCTACTCCGTAGTCCTGTCTCTTTTAACGCTCTGGAACCCGGCATTCCAGCCCTTCCCTCCGACCCACGCGGTCGGGCGTGTCGCGCTCCCGCTGACACAGATGTCCCTTGTCCGGACATCCCTGTTCTGGGAACACGGCCCTTCCGGAACCGTGGAACCGGGGGTGAGGTGGCCCACCGGGCGCCTGGCCGGTGCCGCGCCCACACTTCCCGGAAGATTCCCGTACGTCCGCCCCAGCGCTGCCGTGAGGCAGTTAGGGCGACGAGTACTGTGGGACTCGCTTCCGGTCCTCCCGGCGGGAGGCGCGCAGCATCAACACTCGACCGAGCAACCCCGCTAGTCTGCCATACGGGGCGGGGGCCTGGCCAATCGGGCCGTAGAGCGTACCCCGGGGGTGACGTAGGTCAAACCCGGGTGGGCTGGGCAGAGGAACACGCCCGGGAAGAGGCGCCCTTCCGTACGATCTTGCGCATGCTGACCCGAGACGAGGCAGTGGCGGCCGCCGCCGCTTATCTGCAGACCCAGGCATATCCGGACCGCCCGGAGTCCGTCGTCATGCTCCCCGACACGGCCGTCGAGTTCCCGTACGGCTGGACCGTGTGCTTCGACTTCAAGGAGCACATCGATACGGGAGACCCCACCCAGGCCCCGTTCAGCCCCGTCATGGTCGCCCCGCACGACGGAACGGCCGCACACTTCGCCCCGACGTTCCCGCCCACGGAGGAGTACATGAGGCTGCGCGCGTCGGGCGAGTGGCCGCCCCGCCGGCTCACCACCTGAACAGCACCCCGCGCCAGGTCCACCCCGCACCGAGGACCGCCTCCAGCAGGGGGTTTCTCATGTCCCGCGGGTCCAGGCGGGCCGTCTCGATCTTGCGCCGGCGGCCGTCGGGACCCCGCTCGTATGTCCACTGACGGGAAACCATGGTCGACGGCCCACGGTCGTAGCGCCGGCCGGAGTGCCCGAGCGGCGAGGTCTCCCACCGCTCGTCGAGCGTACGCACCTCGCGGTTCTCCGGGACGAAGCGCATCCGGGTCCTGAGGGTCACACCCACCTCCCGGACCTGCCACTCCGCCACCAGATCGGCCCTCTCCCCGGGGAGGGCGTTGCGCACACGGAACGGCACGTCCGCCCCATTGAGCGCGAGCAGCGCGCCCCGGATCTCCGCCGCCGGCAGCGGGTACGACACCGCTGTCGGGGTACCTGGTGCCGGTCAGCTTGTCGAAAAAGCCCATCGGGTCAACATAGGGGACGCGTGGAAGATGCCGCCGCCGACGAGGGTTCACCCGCCCCGCAGCGCCCCCCTCCAGCCAGTCGGCGAAGTCGGTGAAGACCATGCCCTCGCGGGCAGCGGGCATCGCCGGTACGAAGAAGGGTTCGAAGCGCTTCTTCATCGTCGCGGCCTGGGCGGGGGACAGCTTCGGGACGACCTCCTTGTTCCAGATGGTGTTGGACTCCTGCTTGTCCGGGGGAAGCGGGGTGCTCCCGTACGGGACGTTCGCCCTCACCGCCGCCGGGTCGCACAGCATGCAGAACGTGTCCCAGGCGTCGCGCCCGGCTCTGTACAGCTGCTCCTCGCTGCCGGGGGCCGTCGGAGCCGAGGACGAAGAACAGCGCCCGGGCGTAGTACTGCGCGGCCCACAGGGCGCGGAAGTCACGCCGGGGGTGGGGCCGCCCGCCGGGGCGGACGTCGGACCCGCGGGCGTGGGGTTCGGTTCCGAGGAGGCGTCCATGACCGTGCATCCGGCGGCCAGTACCGCCCCGGCCGCGCCGGCGAGTCCGGACAGGGTCCGGCGGCGGCTGGGGCCGGACGCCTGATCAGCCGCCACGTCCGTCATGCCGACCGAACGTATGAGCCGCGCCCGGCCCGTCTCCCCGTACGACACCCGCCGTTCCCCCGAACGGCCCGCTCCACGTCCCTCCGGTGCGGGTGGCGTGACCCGAAGATCAGCTCGGCCAGGGGACCATCGACGCGAAGAGGAGGACCGACACCAGTACGGTGCCGGGCGCGAAGGCGGCGAGGACACGGCGCGGGACGACGTTCCGTTCGCTCCATGGCAGGCACCAGCTGACCAGCAGCAGTACGAAGGCGGCGGCGAGGCCGATCCGAAGGACCGTGTACGCGCTGTCGAAGCCCCTGGTGAAACGGTCGGCCACCGCTCCGTCGCAGGCATCGCACGCCATGGGCGTCAGACCGGCGAAGGCGTAGGCCAGCAGGCTCCCGGGAACGGTGAGCACGGTCGCGACCAGCGGCGCGACCCACGCGCGCCGCACGGGTCCGCCCTGTGTGTTGTCCAGCATGTGCTCCACCCAACCGCAGGGCGGAGCCGGCCACATGAGCGCTGGTACTCAGGTGGGCATGCGCAGGCTCTCCAGCGGCCCCAGGTACGTCGCCGGCAGCCCGCCCGTGTCGATCAGCAGCCGTTGCAGCACCACCGTCGGATCCACCCTCCAGAACGTCAGCCGGTGCACCCCGGCCCTGGCGATCATGTGCCGCGTCGCCGTCCTGTTCACGTTGTCGGACGTGTTCCGGGCCCACTGGATGTTCATCAGCCCGTCGTCGGCACCCGCGGCCGCGTTGATGTCGACCGTCTGCGGCGTCCCGTCGTCGAAGGACACGGCGTAGAGGAGGCCGCCCGTCGGCAGCGCCGGGTTGCGCGGCGAGCCGTACGCCCACACCGTCACCTCGCCCGGCGTCAGCAGACCGCGGCGAGACCCGCGCCGAGAACGGCCCTCCGGCTGACGCGTCCGGACGTGGAGGGAGTGAGCCGCGTGGGGAACGGGTCGTACGCGCCGAATACTTTCGTGACAACGGAAACAGCGAAGAGGCCCGTACGACCGAAGTCGTACGGGCCTCTTCAGGTCAGGTGACCCAGGGGTCAGACCCTCAAGAGAGCGGAACTCACTTGTTGATCTTGGTGACCTGGCCGGCGCCCACGGTGCGGCCACCCTCACGGATGGCGAACTTCAGGCCCTCTTCCATGGCGACGGGCTGGATGAGCTCCACCTTCATCTCGGTGTTGTCACCCGGCATGACCATCTCGGTGCCCTCGGGGAGGGTCACGACGCCGGTCACGTCCGTCGTACGGAAGTAGAACTGCGGACGGTAGTTGTTGAAGAACGGCGTGTGGCGGCCACCCTCGTCCTTGGAGAGGATGTAGGCCTGCGCCTCGAACTCGGTGTGCGGGGTGACCGAGCCCGGCTTGATGATGACCTGGCCGCGCTCGACGTCCTCGCGCTTGATGCCGCGGAGCAGCAGACCGACGTTCTCACCGGCCTGGCCCTCGTCGAGCAGCTTGCGGAACATCTCGATGCCGGTGACCGTGGTGGAGGTCTTCTCCGGCTTGATGCCGATGATGTCGACGGTCTCGTTGACCTTGAGGACACCACGCTCGATACGGCCGGTGACGACCGTACCGCGACCGGTGATCGTGAAGACGTCCTCGATCGGCATCAGGAACGGCTTGTCGACGTCACGCTCGGGCTCCGGGATGGAGGTGTCGACGGCGTTCATGAGGTCGAGGACCGACTGGGTCCACTTCTCGTCGCCCTCGAGCGCCTTCAGAGCGGAGACCTGGACGACCGGAACGTCGTCGCCCGGGAACTCGTACTCGGAGAGGAGCTCACGGACCTCGAGCTCGACGAGCTCCAGGATCTCCTCGTCGTCCACCATGTCGGCCTTGTTCAGGGCGACGACGATGTACGGAACGCCGACCTGGCGGGCCAGGAGCACGTGCTCCTTGGTCTGCGGCATCGGGCCGTCGGTGGCGGCGACCACCAGGATCGCGCCGTCCATCTGGGCGGCACCGGTGATCATGTTCTTGATGTAGTCCGCGTGACCCGGGCAGTCGACGTGGGCGTAGTGACGCGACTCGGTCTGGTACTCGACGTGCGCGATGGAGATGGTGATACCGCGCTGGCGCTCCTCGGGCGCCTTGTCGATGTTGTCGAACGGGGTGGCCTCGTTCAGGTCCGGGTACGCGTCGTGCAGCACCTTGGTAATGGCGGCCGTGAGGGTCGTCTTACCGTGGTCGATGTGACCGATGGTGCCGATGTTGACGTGCGGCTTAGTCCGCTCGAACTTCGCCTTCGCCACTGGGGTCCTCCTGTGGAGTGGTTCTGTACGCCTTACTTCATCGGCGCCAGGTGATCTTTGCTGGGGTGCCGCCCGCCGGGGCACTTTCCTTGGGTCGGAATCCACGGAATCCGGGGTTCCTCCCCGGGGTCGGAAACCCCGGCGGTCGGTGTCAAGCCTAAAGCGTGTAAACGGGGTGCGTTACTCGCCCTTGGCCTTCGCGATGATCTCCTCGGCGACGTTCCGCGGAACCTCGGCGTAGGAGTCGAACTGCATGGAGTAGCTGGCGCGGCCGGACGTCTTGCTGCGCAGGTCGCCGACGTAACCGAACATCTCCGAGAGGGGCACGAGACCCTTCACGACGCGGGCACCCGCCCGCTCCTCCATGGCCTGGATCTGGCCACGGCGGGAGTTGATGTCGCCGATGACCTCACCCATGTAGTCCTCGGGCGTGGTGACCTCGACGGCCATCATCGGCTCAAGGAGCACGGGCGAAGCCTTGCGCGCGGCCTCCTTGAAGGCCTGCGAACCGGCGATCTTGAAGGCGAGCTCGGAGGAGTCGACCTCGTGGTAGGCACCGTCGTGAAGGATGACGCGCACGCCGGTCATCTCGTAACCGGCGAGGATGCCGAACTGCATGGCCTCCTGCGCACCGGCGTCGACCGAAGGGATGTACTCCTTCGGGATGCGACCACCGGTCACCTTGTTCACGAACTCGTACGAGGTGTCGCCACCCTCGAGCGGCTCGATGCCGATCTGCACCTTCGCGAACTGGCCGGTACCACCAGTCTGCTTCTTGTGCGTGTAGTCGACGCGCTCGACGGCCTTACGGATCGTCTCGCGGTACGCGACCTGCGGCTTGCCGACGTTGGCCTCGACCTTGAACTCACGGCGCATACGGTCGACCAGCACCTCGAGGTGCAGCTCGCCCATGCCGCCGATGATGGTCTGGCCGGTCTCCTCGTCCGAGTGGACCTGGAAGGAGGGGTCCTCCTCCGCGAGACGCTGGATGGCGACACCCAGCTTCTCCTGGTCGCCCTTGGACTTGGGCTCGATCGCGACCTGGATGACCGGCGCCGGGAAGTCCATGGACTCCAGGATCACCGGGTTCTTGTCGTCGGCCAGCGTCTCACCGGTGGTGGTCTGCTTCAGGCCCATGACGGCGACGATGTCGCCGGCGCCCACCGACTCGATCTCCTCACGCTTGTTGGCGTGCATGCGGTAGATCTTGCCGATGCGCTCCTTCTTGCCCTTGACGGAGTTCAGCACGGCGGTGCCGGACTCCAGGCGGCCCGAGTAGACCCGGACGAAGGTGAGCTTGCCGAGGTGCGGGTCGCTCATGATCTTGAACGCCAGCGCGGACAGCGGCTCCGAGTCGGACGGCTTGCGCCTGACGACCTCCTCCGGGTTGTTGACGGCGTGGCCCTCGATGGCCTCGACGTCAAGCGGGGAGGGGAGGTAGCGCACGACCGCGTCGAGCAGGGGCTGGACGCCCTTGTTCTTGAACGCGGTACCGCAGAACACCGGGGTTACCGTGGTGTCCTTGGACTTGCCGGACGCGATGGTGATACGACGGATCGCCGCGTACAGCTGCTCCTCGGAGGGCTCCTCGCCCTCGAGGTACAGCTCCATGAGCTCCTCGTCGTTCTCCGCGACGGCCTCGAGCAGCTTGCCGCGCCACTCCTCGGCGGCCTCGGTGTGCGTGGCCGGGATGTCGACGACGTCGTACATCTCGCCCTTGGTCGCCTCCGCGGACCAGACCAGGGCCTTCATGCGGACCAGGTCCACAACGCCCTTGAAGTCGGCCTCGGCACCGATCGGCAGCTGCATGACCAGCGGCTGCGCGCCCAGACGGTCGCTGATCATGTCGACGCAGCGGTGGAACTCGGCACCGGTGCGGTCGAGCTTGTTGACGAAGCAGATACGCGGAACGCCGTAGCGGTCCGCCTGACGCCACACCGTCTCGGACTGCGGCTCAACGCCGGCGACGCCGTCGAACACCGTCACGGCACCGTCGAGCACGCGCAGGGAGCGCTCCACCTCGACGGTGAAGTCGACGTGGCCCGGGGTGTCGATGATGTTGATGGTGTGGTCGACGTCTTCCAGCGGCCAATGACAGGTGGTGGCAGCAGAGGTGATCGTGATGCCACGCTCCTGCTCCTGCTCCATCCAGTCCATGGTGGCAGCGCCGTCGTGGACCTCACCGATCTTGTACGACACACCGGTGTAGAACAGGATCCGCTCGGTGGTGGTCGTCTTGCCCGCGTCGATGTGGGCCATGATCCCGATATTGCGGACCTTGGCCAGGTCAAGTGAAGTGGTAGCCATAAGGCTTCAGTCTTCTCTCGGTTCTCGATGGGGTAGCGACTACCAGCGGTAGTGCGCGAAGGCCTTGTTGGACTCGGCCATCTTGTGCGTGTCCTCGCGCTTCTTCACAGCGGCACCGAGGCCGTTGGACGCGTCGAGGAGCTCGTTGAGCAGACGCTCGGTCATGGTCTTCTCGCGACGGGCGCGGGAGTAGCCCACGAGCCAGCGCAGCGCCAGGGTGTTGGCACGGCCGGGCTTGACCTCGACCGGGACCTGGTAGGTGGCGCCACCGACACGGCGGGACTTGACCTCGAGGGTCGGCTTGATGTTCTCGAGAGCGCGCTTGAGCGTGATGACCGGGTCGTTGCCGGTCTTGTCGCGCAGGCCCTCCATGGCGCCGTAAACGATGCGCTCGGCAGTCGAGCGCTTGCCGTTCAGCAGCACCTTGTTGATCAGGGAGGTCACCAGAGGAGAGCCGTAGACCGGGTCGATGATGACCGGGCGCTTCGGGGCGGGGCCCTTACGAGGCATTCTTACTTCTCCTTCTTGGCGCCGTAACGGCTGCGAGCCTGCTTGCGGTTCTTGACACCCTGGGTGTCGAGCGAGCCGCGGATGATCTTGTAGCGAACACCCGGCAGGTCCTTCACACGGCCGCCGCGCACGAGCACGATGGAGTGCTCCTGCAGGTTGTGTCCCTCACCCGGAATGTAAGCGGTGACCTCGATCCCGCTGGTCAGACGCACACGCGCGACCTTACGCAGGGCCGAGTTCGGCTTCTTCGGGGTGGTCGTGAACACACGCGTGCAGACGCCACGACGCTGAGGGGAACCCTCGAGTGCGGGCGTCTTGTTCTTCTCGACCTTGTCCTGCCGGCCCTTGCGGACCAGCTGCTGGATCGTAGGCACTACTTCTCCGGTTTCTGTGTGCCGATGGGTACAGCTAACCTGGAACGTCGCCGACCCACGCGGTCGGGTGTGTCGAATCCCGCAGACTCCCGCCGCAAGGCGAAAAGGGCGCAGATTACGGTGGCCGATGACGGCTCGCTATGCGGTTTGAAGGCACGCACGAGAGCCAGGGCACACCCCAGGCACAAGGTCTGAGCGTACCTAGCTCATTCGCTGTGGTCAAAACAAATGGGCCGCTCCTGCATCGCCGTACGGGGCATGTCAAGCCCATACCTCGCCGACGATCTTCGAATTTGCGATCCATGCACGTCAGAGCAGTGTTCCGCGATCTTCGAGTTGTCACTTCGCGCTTGTCGTCCGGACGCGAGGATCAGACCCATATGGTCTCCCGGATCACCGGTACGGCGCACCTCGGAGCGCGCAGCGTATTCCGGGAGGCCGGCGAGGCCGATGACCGATGGGCTGAGCAGCCCGCGTACGGGCACGGCGGCCGCCGTCAGGGGTACAGGACCCTGGGTCAGCGGGGCTGACGGGCCGCCTGGGCCCGCCTCTCCAACTCGGGCCGCTCCGGCCGCACTTCGGCGTGCCCCACGCTCAACACGACGCGACACGGCTCACGGTCGGCGCGCCCGGCGGACAGCGACGACAACGGCGCCGCCGGGACTGTCACGGCGGAGGCGACACGGCGCATCTCCATGCGCCGAACCGGCCTTCATATCAGGGCCGTTGGCGAAGGGAAGACCTTCACGGGATGCGGGGAACCGCCGAACGACGGACAGGGTTGCGGAGTCCGTATGAGCCGTACTTGTACTTGCTGGTATCCGCCGCCCCCTCTCCGAGTTCCTGCCGTTGGACGGCGGGCTCCGGACGGCGGGTCCGGCGCCCACAGACAGCGCTGCCAGGCCGTGCGCCTCGGCGGCCGCCGAGGCGGCGGTCGCCCGGGCCAGGAACTTCGGATGCAGGCACTGAGGCCCCCTCGCAACGCAGGCTCCCCCACAACGGCGGAGGCCCCCGCACCGACGTGCGGGGGCCTCTGCCGTACTAGCGGGACATGCGCCTACTGGTTGTACGGACCGTAGTCGTAGTCCTCCAGCGGCACGGCCTGGCCGGAGCCCGTGCCGAACGGCGAGTAGTCGATGTCGTCGTAGCCGACGGCCGAGTACATCGCGGCCTTGGCCTCCTCGGTCGGCTCGACCCGGATGTTGCGGTAGCGGGACAGACCCGTACCGGCCGGGATGAGCTTACCGATGATGACGTTCTCCTTGAGGCCGATGAGCGAGTCGGACTTGGCGTTGATCGCCGCGTCGGTGAGGACTCGCGTCGTCTCCTGGAAGGACGCCGCCGACAGCCAGGACTCCGTGGCCAGCGAGGCCTTGGTGATACCCATGAGCTGCGGACGACCGGAGGCCGGGTGACCGCCCTCCTGGACCACACGACGGTTCTCGTGCTCGAACTTCGAGCGCTCGACCAGCTCGCCGGGCAGCAGCTCGGCGTCGCCGGACTCGATGATCGTCACGCGGCGCAGCATCTGCCGGATGATGATCTCGATGTGCTTGTCGTGGATCGACACACCCTGCGAGTTGTACACCTTCTGGACCTCGCCGACCAGGTGGACCTGGACGGCACGCTGGCCCAGGATGCGCAGCACGTCGTGCGGGTTGGTGGCACCCACGGTGAGCTTCTGGCCCACCTCGACGTGCTCGCCCTCGCTGACCAGGAGTCGGGCACGCTTCGAGATCGGGTACGCCGTCTCGTCGCTGCCGTCGTCCGGCGTGATGACGATCTTCTTGGTCTTCTCGGTCTCCTCGATCCGCACGCGGCCCTGGGCCTCGGAGATCGGGGCGACACCCTTCGGGGTACGGGCCTCGAAGAGCTCGACGACACGCGGCAGACCCTGGGTGATGTCGTCACCGGCCACACCACCGGTGTGGAAGGTACGCATCGTCAGCTGGGTGCCGGGCTCACCGATGGACTGGGCGGCGATGATGCCGACCGCCTCACCGATGTCGACCAGCTTGCCGGTGGCCAGCGAACGGCCGTAGCACATCGCGCAGGTGCCGACGGCGGACTCGCAGGTCAGGACCGAGCGGGTCTTGACCTCCTCGACGCCGCGGGAGACGAGCTCCTCGATGAGTACGTCGCCCAGGTCGGTGCCGGCCGGGGCCAGCACCTGGCCGTCGACGACGATGTCCTCGGCGAGGCAGCGCGCGTACACGGACGTCTCGACGTTCTCCGCCTTGCGCAGCACGCCGTCCGCACCGCGCTCCGCGATGTGGAGCTTGAGGCCGCGCTCGGTGCCGCAGTCCTCCTCGCGAATGATGACGTCCTGCGACACGTCCACCAGACGACGGGTCAGGTAACCCGAGTCGGCGGTACGCAGAGCGGTGTCCGCGAGACCCTTACGGGCACCGTGCGTGGAGATGAAGTACTCCAGCACGGACAGGCCCTCACGGAAGGACGCCTTGATGGGACGCGGGATCGTCTCGTTCTTCGCGTTCGACACCAGACCACGCATACCGGCAATCTGACGCATCTGCATCATGTTGCCTCGTGCACCCGAGTTCACCATCATGAAGATCGGGTTGGTCTTCGGGAAGTTGTCGTTCATCGCCTCGGCGACCTCGTTGGTCGCCTTGGTCCAGATCGCGATGAGTTCCTGCGTGCGCTCGTCCTTGGTGATCAGACCGCGCTCGTACTGCTTCTGGACCTTCTCGTCCTGCGCCTCGTAGCCCTTGACGATCTCCTTCTTCGCCTCGGGAACGACGACGTCGGAGATGGCGACGGTGACGCCGGAACGGGTGGCCCAGTAGAAGCCGGACGCCTTCAGGTTGTCGAGCGTCGCCGCCACGATGACCTTCGGGTAGCGCTCGGCGAGGTCGTTGACGATCTCGGAGAGCTGCTTCTTGCCGACCTCGTAGTCGACGAACGGGTAGTCCTCGGGCAGCAGCTCGTTGAAGAGCGCACGACCCAGCGTGGTCCTCAGACGGAAGCTGTCACCCTGCTGCCACTCCGGCTCACCCTCCTCCTGCGCCGGCGGGGTCCAGCCGCGCGGCGGGATGGTGCCCACCGGGAAGCGGATGTCCACGCGCGACTGCAGCGAGAGCTCGCCGGCGTCGAACGCCATGATCGCCTCGGCCACGGACGCGAAGGAGCGGTCCTCGCCCTTCACATTCCGCATCTCGCCGTCCGTGGTCAGGAAGAACAGACCGAGGACCATGTCCTGGGTCGGCATCGTGACCGGGCGGCCGTCGGCCGGCTTGAGGATGTTGTTCGAGGACAGCATCAGGATGCGGGCCTCGGCCTGCGCCTCCGCGGACAGCGGCAGGTGCACGGCCATCTGGTCACCGTCGAAGTCCGCGTTGAACGCGGTGCAGACGAGCGGGTGGATCTGGATGGCCTTGCCCTCGACCAGCTGCGGCTCGAAGGCCTGGATGCCGAGGCGGTGCAGGGTGGGGGCACGGTTCAGCAGAACCGGGTGCTCCGCGATGACCTCTTCCAGCACGTCGTACACGACCGTGCGGCCGCGCTCGACCATGCGCTTGGCGCTCTTGATGTTCTGCGCGTGGTTCAGGTCGACCAGGCGCTTCATCACGAACGGCTTGAAGAGCTCCAGCGCCATCGCCTTCGGCAGACCGCACTGGTGCAGCTTCAGCTGCGGACCGACGACGATCACGGAACGCGCCGAGTAGTCGACACGCTTGCCGAGCAGGTTCTGACGGAATCGACCCTGCTTACCCTTCAGCATGTCGCTGAGGGACTTCAGCGGGCGGTTGCCGGGGCCCGTGACCGGGCGGCCGCGACGACCGTTGTCGAAGAGGGCGTCAACAGCCTCCTGAAGCATGCGCTTCTCGTTGTTGACGATGATCTCCGGGGCACCGAGGTCCAGGAGCCTCTTCAGACGGTTGTTGCGGTTGATCACACGGCGGTACAGGTCGTTCAGGTCGGAGGTCGCGAAGCGGCCACCGTCCAGCTGCACCATCGGACGCAGGTCCGGCGGGATGACCGGCACGCAGTCGAGGACCATGCCCTTGGGGCTGTTGGAGGTCTGCAGGAAGGCAGACACGACCTTCAGCCGCTTCAGCGCACGGGTCTTCTTCTGGCCCTTGCCGGTACGGATGATCTCGCGGAGCTTCTCGGCCTCCTCTTCGAGGTCGAAGGACTCCAGGCGCTTCTGCAGGGCCTGGGCACCCATCGAACCGTCGAAGTACGTGCCGAAGCGGTCACGCAGCTCGCGGTAGAGCAGCTCGTCGCCCTCGAGGTCCTGGACCTTGAGGTTCTTGAACCGGGTCCACACCTCGTCGAGGCGGTCGATCTCGCGCTGCGCACGGTCGCGCAGCTGCTTCATCTCGCGCTCGGCACCCTCGCGCACCTTGCGGCGCACATCGGCCTTGGCACCCTCGGCCTCCAGCTCGGCCAGGTCGGCCTCGAGCTTCTTGGCGCGGCCCTCGAGGTCGGCGTCGCGACGGTTCTCGATCTGCTGCCGCTCGACGGAGACGTGTGCCTCCAGGGAGGGCAGGTCACGCGTACGGCGCTCCTCGTCGACGTACGTGATCATGTACGCCGCGAAGTAGATGACCTTCTCCAGGTCCTTCGGGGCGAGGTCGAGCAGGTAGCCCAGCCGCGACGGAACACCCTTGAAGTACCAGATGTGCGTGACGGGGGCGGCCAGTTCGATGTGGCCCATCCGCTCACGGCGCACCTTCGCGCGCGTGACCTCGACGCCACAGCGCTCGCAGATGATGCCCTTGAAGCGGACACGCTTGTACTTGCCGCAGTAGCACTCCCAGTCCCGGGTCGGACCGAAGATCTTCTCGCAGAAGAGTCCGTCCTTTTCGGGCTTCAGGGTGCGGTAGTTGATGGTCTCGGGCTTCTTGACCTCGCCGTGGCTCCACTGGCGGATGTCGTCAGCGGTGGCCAGGCCGATCCGGAGCTCGTCGAAGAAGTTGACGTCGAGCACTATGCGTCAATCCCTCTCAGGGTCGTAAGTCTTTGGTCTGAAACGGGGGCCTGGGGGTCGGCGGGGACTGGACCTTCCAGTGGGTCCGGTCCCCGCCGGACTCCCGTCAGACCTCTTCGACGCTGCTCGGCTCGCGCCGGGACAGGTCGATGCCGAGCTCCTCCGCAGCGCGGAAGACGTCCTCGTCGGTGTCACGCATCTCGATGGACATACCGTCGCTGGACAGCACCTCCACATTCAGGCACAGGGACTGCATCTCCTTGATGAGCACCTTGAAGGACTCGGGGATGCCGGGTTCGGGGATGTTCTCGCCCTTGACGATGGCCTCGTAGACCTTCACGCGGCCGGTGACGTCGTCGGACTTGATGGTCAGCAGCTCCTGGAGGGCGTACGCGGCGCCGTAGGCCTCGAGGGCCCACACCTCCATCTCGCCGAAGCGCTGGCCACCGAACTGGGCCTTACCACCCAGCGGCTGCTGGGTGATCATCGAGTACGGACCGGTCGAGCGCGCGTGCAGCTTGTCGTCGACCAGGTGGTGCAGCTTCAGGATGTACATGTACCCGACCGAGATCGGGTCCGGGAACGGCTCACCGGAGCGGCCGTCGAACAGCCGCGCCTTGCCGGACGGGAGGACCAGGCGGTCACCGTCGCGGTTCGGGATGGTGTGCTGGAGCAGACCCGCCAGCTCGTCCTCGCGGGCACCGTCGAAGACCGGGGTCGCGACGTTGGTCCGCGGGTCGACCTGGTCGGCGCCGATGGCCTGCAGGCGCTGGGCCCACTCGTCGGCCAGTCCGGACACGTCCCAGCCGCGGCTGGCGAGCCAGCCGAGGTGGATCTCCAGGACCTGTCCCGGGTTCATTCGGGACGGGACACCCAGCGGGTTGAGGATGATGTCGACCGGGGTGCCGTCCTCCAGGAACGGCATGTCCTCGATCGGCAGGATCTTCGAGATGACACCCTTGTTGCCGTGCCGGCCGGCGAGCTTGTCACCGTCGGTGATCTTGCGCTTCTGCGCCACGTACACGCGCACAAGCTGGTTCACACCCGGGGGAAGCTCGTCGCCCTCCTCGCGGTCGAAGACGCGCACACCGATGACCTTGCCGGTCTCGCCGTGCGGCACCTTCAGCGAGGTGTCACGGACCTCACGGGCCTTCTCACCGAAGATCGCGCGCAGCAGACGCTCCTCGGGGGTCAGCTCGGTCTCACCCTTCGGGGTGACCTTGCCGACGAGGATGTCACCGGCGATGACCTCGGCACCGATGCGGATGATGCCGCGCTCGTCGAGGTCGGCGAGGACCTCCTCGGAGACGTTCGGGATGTCCCGGGTGATCTCCTCGGGGCCGAGCTTGGTGTCACGGGCGTCGACCTCGTGCTCCTCGATGTGGATCGAGGAGAGGACGTCGTCCTGCACGAGGCGCTGCGACAGGATGATCGCGTCCTCGTAGTTGTGACCCTCCCACGGCATGAACGCCACGAGCAGGTTCTTGCCGAGCGCCATCTCGCCGTTCTGGGTGGCCGGACCGTCGGCGAGGACCTGGCCCTCGATGACGCGGTCGCCCTCGTTGACGATGACCTTCTGGTTGACCGAGGTGCCCTGGTTGGAGCGGGCGAACTTGGCCAGGCGGTACGTGATGTACGTGCCGTCGTCGTTGGCCGTGGTGATGTAGTCCGCGGAGACCTCCTGGACCACACCGGCCTTCTCGGCCTTGACGACGTCGCCGGCGTCGACGGCGGAGCGGTACTCCATGCCGGTACCGACGAGCGGGGCCTCCGACTGGATCAGCGGAACGGCCTGGCGCATCATGTTCGCGCCCATGAGGGCACGGTTGGCGTCGTCGTGCTCGAGGAACGGGATCATGGCGGTCGCGACCGACACCATCTGGCGCGGCGAGACGTCCATGTAGTCCACGTCTTCGGGGCTGACGTAGTCGACCTCGCCGCCACGGCGGCGGACGAGGACACGGGCCTCGGCGAAGCGCAGGTCGTCCGCCAGCGTGGCGTTGGCCTGCGCGATGACGAAGCGGTCCTCCTCGTCGGCGGTCAGGTAGTCCACCTCGTCGGTGACCTGGCCGTCGACGACCTTGCGGTACGGCGTCTCGACGAAACCGAACGCGTTCACACGGCCGTACGAGGCGAGCGAACCGATCAGACCGATGTTCGGGCCTTCAGGGGTCTCGATCGGGCACATGCGGCCGTAGTGCGAGGGGTGCACGTCACGGACCTCGAAGCCGGCCCGCTCACGGGAGAGACCACCCGGACCGAGCGCGGACAGACGCCGCTTGTGCGTCAGACCGGACAGCGGGTTGTTCTGGTCCATGAACTGGGACAGCTGGCTGGTGCCGAAGAACTCCTTGATGGAGGCGACGACCGGCCGGATGTTGATCAGGGTCTGCGGCGTGATCGCCTCGACGTCCTGAGTGGTCATGCGCTCGCGCACGACGCGCTCCATACGCGCCAGACCCGTACGGACCTGGTTCTGGATGAGCTCGCCGACGCTGCGCAGGCGGCGGTTGCCGAAGTGGTCGATGTCGTCGGTCTCGACGACGATCGTCTGACCGCTGTCGCCGACCGTCTCGATCTCGCCCGCGTGCAGCTTCACCAGGTACTTGATCGTCGAGATGACGTCCTCGACGGTCAGGATGCCCGCGTCGAGCGGAGCGTCCGCACCCAGCTTCTTGTTGACCTTGTAGCGGCCGACCTTCGCGAGGTCGTAGCGCTTCGGGTTGAAGTAGAGGTTCTCCAGCAGCGTCTGCGCGGCCTCACGCGTGGGGGGCTCACCCGGACGCAGCTTGCGGTAGATGTCGAGCAGCGCGTCGTCCTGGCCCTGGGTGTGGTCCTTCTCCAGGGTGGCGCGCATGGACTCGTAGTCGCCGAACTCCTCGAGGATCTGCTCGGTCGTCCAGCCGAGCGCCTTCAGGAGGACGGTCACGGACTGCTTGCGCTTGCGGTCGATGCGGACACCGACCATGTCGCGCTTGTCGATCTCCATCTCCAGCCAGGCACCCCGGGAGGGGATGATCTTGGCGGAGAAGATGTCCTTGTCGGACGTCTTGTCGATGGTGGAGTCGAAGTAGACACCGGGGGAACGGACCAGCTGCGACACCACGACACGCTCGGTGCCGTTGATGACGAAGGTGCCCTTGTTCGTCATGAGCGGGAAGTCGCCCATGAAGACAGTCTGGGACTTGATCTCGCCGGTCTCGTTGTTGGTGAACTCGGCCGTGACGAAGAGGGGCGCGGCGTAGGTGAAGTCGCGCTCCTTGCACTCGTCGATCGAGTTCTTCGGCGGCTCGAAGCGGTGGTCCCGGAACGTCAGGGACATCGACCCGGAGAAGTCCTCGATCGGGGAGATCTCCTCGAAGATCTCCTCCAGACCGGACTTGGTGGGGACGTCCTGACCGTTCTCAAGAGCCTCCTCGACCCGACTCTGCCACGCAGTGTTGCCGAGCAGCCAGTCGAAGCTCTCGGTCTGCAGCGCGAGCAGGTTCGGAACCTCGAGAGGCTCCTTGATCTTTGCAAAGGAGATGCGCAGCGGGGCGGTGCTGGCGCCGTTGTTCGTATTCGCGGTCGAGGCGTTGCGCGAGGCGGCCAAGAGGGGGTCCTTCCGAGGGCTCGGACTCACTACGCGCGTACCGGTCCCCCGCCAGGCACAGAGATGGAAAGTCCCAGGTCAGAGACTCTTCAGTCGTCGGTGCTCAAGCAAGGGCATGCTCCTGGTGACGGGCAGGAGGCAGCTAACAGGCAGCGCAAAGGGTCAGTGTAGCCACTTGGCACACTGATGTCCAGTGCGGGTTTACAGGCTCCCGACGGAGGCCCTCGTTGTTCCTCAACACCTGCGGCAAGCCACGCCCTCGATGCACATCGATACTGCCCTCTTCGTCGTCGATCCATGCCTCGGATCCGGATCGTTGTGACGACGCGTCCTGAGAATTGCGCGCTGCGTGCAGTTCGTCAAGGCCCCCATTGCCCAAACCGGATGCTGCCATCGTCACTTGCAGCCCGTCACCGGGAACCCTCGGAGGCACGACGAAGATCACCATACTCCCCGCGGCGACGGGTGCAAGGCAGCCGTCGCCGGACCCCCCGGAACGCCGAAGAGCGACCACCCGGATGGATGATCGCTCGTCGATGCGCCCGCGTTACAGCCCTACGAGTGAGCCGTGACCGACCCGTGCCCGGGCCGTGTCCGGCGTTCGAGTGAACCGTGATCGGCGTGCACAGCAGGGCCGTACGGAGCGTTCAGCCCCGTACGGCCCAGTGAGTCCTGTGCGGACCCGTGAGTCCGGTGCGGACCCGTGAGTCCGGTGCGGACCCGCAGAGGTGTTACTTGACCTCGACGGAGGCGCCGGCGCCCTTGAGGGACTCGGCGGCCTTCTCGGCGGCGTCCTTGGCGACCTTCTCCAGGACGGGCTTCGGAGCGCCGTCCACGAGGTCCTTGGCCTCCTTCAGACCCAGGGAGGTCAGCTCGCGCACGACCTTGATGACCTGGATCTTCTTGTCGCCGGCGCCGGTGAGGATGACGTCGAACTCGTCCTTCTCCTCCTCGGCCTCGACCGGGGCGCCGGGGACGGCGGGACCGGCGACGGCGACCGCGGCGGCGGCGGTGACGTCGAACTTCTCCTCGAACGCCTTCACGAACTCGGAGAGCTCGATGAGGGTCATCTCCTCGAACTGCGCGAGCAGGTCTTCCTGGCTGAGCTTCGCCATGATGGGCGATCCTTCCACTAATTCGGCTGGTGCCGGATGTACATGTCTGGCGGGCGTACGTTCGGCCCGCTACGACCGCTGCCTCAGGCGGCTACGGTCATTTCGCGAGCCGAATTACTCGGCACCGCCCTGCTCGGCCTGCTTGGCGCGCAGCGCGTCCACGGTGCGGACGAGCTTCGACGGGAGCGCCTGGAAGACCTGAGCAGCCTGGGTCTGCTTGCCCTTGAAGGCGCCCGCCAGCTTGGCGAGCAGAACCTCGCGGGACTCGAGGTCCGCAAGCTTCTTGATCTCGTCGGCGGACAGCGCCTTGCCTTCAAGGACACCGCCCTTGATGACGAGCGCGGGGTTGTCCTTGGCGAAGTCACGAAGACCCTTCGCCGACTCCACCGGGTCACCGGTGACGAAGGCGACCGCCGTCGGACCGTTGAACAGGTCGTCGAGCGTCGTGATCCCGGCCTCGTTGGCCGCAATCTTGGTCAGCGTGTTCTTCACCACGGCGTACTGGGCGTTCTCACCGAGCGAACGACGCAGCGTCTTGAGCTGCGCCACGGTGAGACCCCGGTACTCGGTCAGCACGGCGGCGTTCGAGCTGCGGAACTGCTCCGCGAGCTCGGCTACCGCGGCAGCCTTGTCGGGCCTTGCCATAGAGCGTCGGCCTCCTTCCGGGTGATGAGACCGCTCGGAAGGGGCTGGGCAAAACGAAACGCCCCGGCGCAGGCGCACGGGGCGGACTCGACCGGCCGCACGCACGGATACCGCACGCACTCCGGGAGTTCTTCCACTGTCACCTGCGCGGGTCGTCCGCAGTTCAGCGGATCCTTCGGCCACCGCGCCCTCATCCGAGCGCACGGCAACGACCAGCGGTCTTTGGCTTCCGTAGGAGAGTACGGGAACGGATCGCCGTCAAGCAAATCCGCTCCCCGGGCTCGGCTCTCAGCTCTGCTTGGCGTCCTTCATCAGGTCGGTGAGGGAGACCGTGTCCTTGGCGGGCGGGGCCGTCACCGTCACCGGCTTGTTGAAGTCCAGGAAGGTGATGGTCATGTCGAGGCGGCCCTTGTCGGCGTCGCTGCGCATCCGGAACTGCTTGGTGTGGTCGCCGCCGTCGACCCACAGATCCATGGTGATCGTGCGAGCGCCCATCTTCTCGTACTGGTCGAGGCCCTTCTCGCGCCGTTCGCGGGTGTCCTTGTCCAGCTTCTGCTCCCTGAGGGAGGCACGCAGGTCGTCGAGGGTGAACCGGCCCGTGTAGTGGATGGCCTTCACACCGTCGACGGTCTCGGTGCCGACCTTCGTGACGTGCTTGGAGCCCGTGAGGAACGTGGACTCCTGGGCCGGGTTCCGGTCGGCCTGGCCGCCGCCGAACTGATTCGAGTTCAGTCCCTTGTCCGCGCCGAGGGCGGCCAGGTCGAACTTGATCCAGCTCTTGCCGTTCATCTCCTTGGCAGCCTCGGCTCCCCCACCGATGTACATCGCCTTGTCGACGAGCCGGATCTCGACCGGGCCCTTGGCGTGCTGGTTCTCGGCCGTCATCTTCATGGCCATGGCGACCGGCTTCATCTTCATCGCGGCCTCGCCGGAGACCCGGCCCGCGCCCGGGACCGTGCCGGTCATCCGGTAGCGGAGGGACGTGATCTTCTCGGTGTTCTTCGCGGCCTTGGCCACGGCCGCGGCGGGCGTCATCCGCGGCTCCCCCGCATCACCCTTCGTACAGCCGACCACTCCCCCGGAAGCCAGAACCACAACAAGCCCGGCCCCCGCCGCTGCGCGCACAGAAATCCCCATGATTCCCCCCAGTGAACAGATGAGCGATACACAGACAAGCGGCGAGCTTATCCGGGTGGGGGCCGGGAGGCTCGTGATTTCTGGGGGTGGGGGAGGCCGGGGCATGGGGGTGGGTACACATCGTCCGTCGATGGGCGGAGCCTGGCCGCAGGGCCCGTCCGAAGGAGGCGGCACGCCCTGGCCAGGCGGCGGGCCGAGAACCCGAGATGCCGATGATGCCGATGCGACGCGGAAGCGATACGCGCCACGCCCGTTCATCGGCTCGACGAGCCCTGCGTGCTCACCAGTTCCTTGAAGTCGGCGGTCTCCGCCGCAGGCGGCTTTGCGGCCGAGACCTTCACGCCGTAGTCGCGGTAGTACGCCGTGGAGGACATCCGTCCGGTCGACAGCTCGCCCTTCTCGACCTTCTTGACCAGCAGGTCATGGTCGTCGACCCAGATGTCGACGGTCTCCGTGGTGACCCCCGCCTGCTCCAGCTGCTCCTTGAGACCGGCCGCGTCCTCGCCGCCGAGGGCCGCCGTGGTGACCGTGCCCGAGTAGTGCGTGGTGCGCCGGCCGCGTACCGTCTCGTCGCCGACCCTCCGTACGTCCCCGGCGGCCAGCAACAGCCGCACCGGCTGGAGCGGGGCGGTGTTGCGCAGCTGGTCCGTCAGATACGCCCCCGAGCCGCCCGGAAGGGCCGCCAGGTCGTCGTACGCGTACTTGATCCAGCGCCTGCCGTGCAGACGGCGGGCGAACGTGGCGCCGACCTTCGCGTAATAGGCGTCGGGCAGCAGCCGGGCCTCCATGGAGGTGCTGCCCAGCGTGCGCATGGTCTCGGCGAGCTGGCCGCCGGTGTACGTGAGGCGGAGCGTGCCCACAGAGGCGCCGGACCAGCCGAGGGCGCCATCGGTCTTCAGGGAGAGCATCGTGCCCATGGCCGTCGTGGACTCGATCCGCGCGGACCCGGCCCTGGCGGTGGCCTTCTCGACGGCCCGCAGAGCGCTCGCCGACCGGGAGTCGACACGGGTGCCACGGCCGCCGGACGCCTCCGAGGAGCCCTTGTGGGAGCCGCCGTCGCCGGAGAGGGTGCACCCCGCCGCGGTGGAGAGCGCCGCGACCACGACGATCGAGAGGATCCCGCGCCTCACGCCCCTGTCCCTCATCTGTTCCCCCTTGTGCGCTCCGTGATCTTCACGCTAACTCCGACACGGGGAAATCGGCACGCACCTCCCGCGAAACGGCATGTGCCGCATCTCTCGCACAAAACACGCCGGGCCCCGCACCTCGAAAGGTGCGGGGCCCGGCGTCAGCTGCGCGTGCCCGCGGCTGCCGTCAGGATCAGACGGCGGCCGGGTCCTCCTCGACGAGGAGGTTACGGGTGCGGTTCGGGTCGACCGGAATGCCGGGGCCCATCGTGGTGGTGATGGCGGCCTTCTTGATGTAGCGACCCTTGGCGGCGGACGGCTTCAGACGGATGATCTCCTCGAGCGCCGCACCGTAGTTCTCCACCAGCTTGGCCTCGTCGAAGGACGTCTTGCCGATGATGAAGTGGAGGTTCGAGTGCTTGTCGACGCGGAACTCGATCTTGCCGCCCTTGATGTCGGTGACGGCCTTCGCCACGTCCGGGGTCACGGTGCCGGTCTTGGGGTTCGGCATCAGACCACGGGGACCGAGCACGCGGCCGAGGCGGCCGACCTTGCCCATGAGGTCCGGGGTGGCGACGACGGCGTCGAAGTCCAGACGGCCCTTCGACACCTCGTCGATCAGCTCGTCGGCGCCGACGATGTCGGCGCCCGCGGCACGAGCGGCCTCGGCACGGTCACCGGTCGCGAAGACCAGGACCCGGGCGGTCTTACCGGTGCCGTGCGGGAGGTTCACAGTGCCACGGACCATCTGGTCGGCCTTGCGCGGGTCGACACCCAGACGGAAGGCGACCTCGACGGTGCCGTCGAACTTGGTCGTGGAGGTCTCCTTGGCGAGACGGACGGCCTCGAGCGGGGCGTACAGCTTCTCCCGGTCGATCTTGGCGTCCGCAGCGCGGAGAGCCTTGCTGCGCTTGCTCACAACTGCTCCTGTGTGTTCTGAAAGGAGTCGTGGTACGGGCCGAGCAGGCCCTGCCACGTGCGGCTGCGTATTCGGCAGCTGCATGGTTCTACGAAGGTGGGGTTCAGCCCTCGACCGTGACGCCCATGGAACGGGCGGTGCCGGCGATGATCTTCGCGGCGGCGTCCAGGTCGTTGGCGTTGAGGTCGGGCATCTTCGTCTGGGCGATCTCGCGGACCTGCGCCTGGGTGATCTTGGCGACCTTGGTCTTGTGCGGCTCGCCGGAGCCCTTCTCGATGCCTGCGGCCTTGAGGATCATCTTGGCGGCCGGCGGAGTCTTGGTGACGAAGGTGAAGGAACGGTCCTCGTAGACCGTGATCTCCACCGGGATGACCCAACCGCGCTGCGACTCGGTCGCGGCGTTGTAGGCCTTGCAGAACTCCATGATGTTGACGCCGTGCTGACCCAGCGCCGGGCCGACCGGCGGAGCCGGGTTGGCGGCGCCGGCCTGGATCTGGAGCTTGATGAGCCCCGTGACCTTCTTCTTCTTGGGAGGCATTGCTCTCTCCGGGTCCTTAGTGAGAGTTTTCCGCCGTCCGATCCGGATCATCCGGATGGAGGCATACCGCACAACGATAACGGGTACCTATGCGCGGCCAAAAACCGAGCAGGTCAGACCGGCTACGGAAGCCGGGCTGACCTGCACGGAAGTGCTCGTACCAGAAGGACTCAGTTCTTCTGGATCTGGTCGAAGGAGAGCTCGACCGGCGTCTCGCGGCCGAAGATCTCCACGAGACCCTTGACCTTCTTGGAGTCGGCGTTGATCTCGTTGATGGTCGCCTGCAGCGTGGCGAACGGGCCATCGGTGACGGTGACCGAGTCGCCGACCTCGAAGTCCAGCACCTGAACCTCGACCTTGCGCTGCGGAGCGGGCTTGCCCTCGGCCTCGGCGGCCTCGCGGGCGGCCTTCTCCTCGGCCTCGGGGGCGAGCATCTTGACGATCTCGTCCAGCGTCAGCGGGTACGGGTCGTAGGCGTTGCCCACGAAGCCGGTGACACCGGGGGTGTTGCGGACGACGCCCCAGGACTCGTTCGTCAGGTCCATGCGGACCAGGACGTAGCCCGGCAGCTTGTTCTGCTTGATCGTCTTGCGGTCGCCGTTCTTGATCTGGACGACCTCTTCCTGCGGCACCTCGGCCTGGAAGATGTAGTCCTCGACGTTCAGCGAGACGGCGCGCTGCTCCAGGTTGGTCTTCACACGGTTCTCGTAGCCGGCGTACGTGTGGATCACGTACCACTCGCCGGGCAGGGTACGCAGCTCTTCGCGCAGGGCCTCGACGGGGTCCACGGGCGCGGTCTCCTCTTCGGCGACCTCGTCCTCGTCCACGACGTGTACGGCGGCCTCCTCGGCCGACTCGCCCGCCTCGGCTTCGGCAGCCTCGAACTCGTCCTGCTCGTCCGCGCCCTCGACGATGTCGAGCTCGTCATCCACGGACTCGTCCGGCTCGATGGCGTCGTTCAGGTTCGGGTCAGACACGGTGGCTGCTTCTTCCTGGATACATAGGGGTGGAACATGCGAAAGGGACGCCGGGCACGACGGCGTCCTTCGCTCTCGGCTCAGCCGAAGACGTACTTGGCGGCGTGGTTGAGCCCATAGTCAATCAAAGTCACCAGGGCGATCATGATCGCGACGAAGAAGATCACCACTGTTGTGTACGACGTCAGCTGGTTCCGCGTCGGCCAGACGACCTTGCGGAGCTCCGCGACGACCTGGCGGTAGAAGAGGGCAAGGCGCTTCAGCGGGCCCTTCTTGGCTCGCTTGCCGCCCTTGCGGGTCTTCTTCTTCGACTCCTGCAGCTCATCCTGGGCGTCAGGCATGTCGATGGAGCCCACGGCGTCCGTCACTCGTCCTCACCTGATTCCCGGGTCGTGACCGTGCCGCGCCCGGTGGAGCCGCACGGCGTGCAATACGTACGTACTGTGCGCACACTTCCTGATGGGGAGTGTGTAGCAGGGCCGGAGGGACTTGAACCCCCAACCGCTGGTTTTGGAGACCAGTGCTCTACCAATTGAGCTACGACCCTTTGTTGTGTACCCCAACGTACCGCATCCAGCCGGGTGCTCGGTGTGCACCCGCTCGATCGCCGCCGCTGGAGGCCAACGAGGTGAGAGTGTACGTGGTCCGCGGCCGGTCGTCGAACAGAAAGTGCCCATAAGGGCTTTGCCCGCGAAAGATCGGCCAGGCAGCGGACCGCATCCGGACAGTTGTTCAGTCATCGGTCCGGTCTTGTTCAGTCCGTGAAACCCGCGTGCCGCTGGAGTTTCCGGTCTGAAACGATGGGCCCCATGAGCGCTGCAACCCCTCCCACCGAGCGCCGGGTATCCGCCCGGATCGGGGCGATCTCCGAGTCCGCCACCCTCGCCGTGGACGCCAAGGCCAAGGCCCTCAAGGCCGCCGGGCGCCCGGTGATCGGCTTCGGCGCCGGTGAGCCCGACTTCCCGACGCCGGACTACATCGTCGAGGCCGCCATCGAGGCCTGCAAGAACCCGAAGTACCACCGCTACACGCCGGCCGGCGGTCTGCCCGAGCTGAAGGCCGCGATCGCCGCGAAGACGCTGCGCGACTCCGGCTACGAGGTGGACCCCTCGCAGGTCCTGGTCACCAACGGCGGCAAGCAGGCCATCTACGAGGCCTTCGCCGCGATCCTCGACCCGGGCGACGAGGTGATCGTCCCGGCGCCGTACTGGACGACGTACCCGGAGTCGATCCGGCTGGCCGGCGGTGTCCCGGTGGAGGTCGTCGCGGACGAGACGACGGGCTACCGCGTCTCCGTCGAGCAGCTGGAGGCGGCCCGCACGGAGCGGACGAAGGTCGTCCTGTTCGTCTCCCCCTCGAACCCGACCGGCGCGGTCTACAGCGAGGCCGAGGCCGAGGCGATCGGCCGCTGGGCGGTCGAGCACGGCCTGTGGGTGCTGACGGACGAGATCTATGAGCACCTGGTCTACGGCGACGCGAAGTTCACCTCGCTGCCGGCGCTCCTGCCGGAGCTGCGCGACAAGTGCATCGTCGTCAACGGTGTCGCGAAGACGTACGCGATGACGGGCTGGCGTGTCGGGTGGATCGTCGGCCCGAAGGACGTGGTGAAGGCGGCGACGAACCTGCAGTCGCACGCGACGTCGAACGTGTCGAACGTCGCGCAGGTGGCGGCCCTGGCCGCCGTATCCGGCGACCTGGAGGCGGTCGCGAAGATGCGC
This sequence comes from Streptomyces sp. NPDC001634, assembly GCF_040298185.1. Taxonomy (NCBI): domain Bacteria; kingdom Bacillati; phylum Actinomycetota; class Actinomycetes; order Kitasatosporales; family Streptomycetaceae; genus Streptomyces; species Streptomyces sp. NPDC001634. Next base: position 51,020 of record NZ_JBEOZU010000070.1, read on the forward strand.
GAGGCCTTCGACCGGCGCCGCAAGACCATCGTGCGGATGCTGAACGAGATCGACGGCGTGCTCTGCCCGGAGCCGGAGGGCGCGTTCTACGCGTACCCGTCGGTGAAGGCGCTGATCGGCAAGGAGATCCGCGGCAAGCGCCCGCAGAACTCGGTGGAGCTGGCCGCGCTGATCCTGGAGGAGGCCGAGGTCGCGGTCGTCCCAGGTGAGGCCTTCGGCACCCCTGGTTACCTGCGGCTGTCGTACGCCCTCGGTGACGAGGACCTGGTCGAGGGCGTGAGCCGGATCCAGAAGCTGCTGTCGGAGGCGCGGGACTGAAGCCCCGCTAAGGGGACGAGCGGGTGAATTCACCCGCTCGTCCCCTTCTTTTCTTTTGTGCGAGCGTCCGTGCGAGCAAGACCACGTTCGGGGAAAGCGCTACCGGGACAGCGGGGACGTACGGCAGGATCTTGGGATGGAGCACGTACGTGATGTCTCTGAGCTGCCGAAAGCCCATCTGCACCTGCACTTCACCGGGTCGATGCGGCCCGCCACCCTGCTGGAACTGGCCGACAAGTACGGCGTGCGGCTGCCCGACGCGCTGATCGATGCGCTGGTCAGCGGGGAGCCGCCGAAGCTGCGGGCGACGGACGAGCGGGGCTGGTTCCGCTTCCAGCGGCTGTACGACTCGGCGCGCTCCTGCCTCAGGGAGCCGGAGGACATCCGGCGGCTGGTGCGGGAGGCCGCGGAGGAGGACATCAAGGACGGCTCGGGCTGGCTGGAGATCCAGGTCGACCCGACGTCGTACGCACCGCGCCTGGGCGGTCTCATTCCGGCGTTGGAGATCATCTTGGACGCGGTGGAGACGGCGATGCGGGAGACGGGTCTCGGCATGCGCGTGCTCGTGGCCGCGAACCGTATGAAGCACCCGCTTGACGCGCGCACGCTGGCCCGGCTGGCCGTGCGGTACGCGGACCGCGGCGTGGTCGGTTTCGGCCTCTCGAACGACGAGCGCCGGGGCATGGCGCGGGACTTCGACCGTGCCTTCGCCATCGCCCGCGACGGGGGTCTGCTGTCGGCCCCGCACGGCGGCGAGCTGACCGGCCCGTCCTCGGTGCGCGACTGTCTGGACGATCTCCATGCGAGCCGGATCGGGCACGGGGTGCGCGCGGCGGAGGACCCGCGCCTGCTGAAGCGTCTCGCGGACCGGGGCGTGACCTGTGAGGTGTGCCCGGCGTCGAACGTGGCGCTCGGCGTCTACGAGAAGCCCGAGGACGTACCCCTGCGAACCTTGTTCGAGGCGGGCGTCCCGATGGCGCTGGGCGCCGACGACCCGCTGCTGTTCGGCTCCCGTCTGGCGGCCCAGTACGAGATCGCCCGCCGGCACCACGGCTTCACGGACGAGGAGCTGGCGGAACTGGCGCGGCAGTCGGTACGGGGTTCGGCGGCACCGGATGACACGAAGGCGAAGCTGCTGTCGGGCATCGACGACTGGCTCAGCGCCCCGGCCTCTTGAAGGGGACGTAGGGCGGACAGGGCCTGAAGCAGATCAGCACCTCGACGGGGTGTCCGCCGCCGGGCGGCCGGATCAGCGACGGGAGTGACGCCATCAGCGCCGAGTGCCCCTTGGCAACGCTCTTCCGGTACGGCCCCCGGCCCGCCGCGTGGGCGAAGCACATGGCGGTCTCGGCGAAGACGTCCCGGCTGCCGAACAGGAAGAACGTGCGGGCGTACGTGGTGTGCCGCAGCTCGTCCCGGAAGTCCGCTCGTTGCCACCGCGCGCGCCAGGACGCTGCGTCCCGGGCGGTGCGCGCCCCGTCGGTGCGGACGGTCGGCGGAGTGCCCTGCCGCAGCTTCCGGCGCAGCTCGGGCCACTTGGCGGGGCGCAGGCCGGACGTGAGGTGGGCCAGGACGAGGTCGACCGGCTCGCACCGGCCCTCGTCGGGCGGGATTCCGTCACAGAGGCTGCCAGGGCTGGACGACCCGGTGCTCATGGGGCCTCCTGGACTTGCACTGGCGCAGCCTCAGCCGAATGCGGGATGTTCGGGAAGTTCCGGGTGCCTCATGCACCTGGCGTCGCGGTCACGGGGAGCCGCCGGCATCGGAAATTCCGCCCAGCAGTGTCCGCGCCAACCGCCGCGCGAAGTCGTCCACCGGCGGCCGTGCGCCCGTCTCCGTCGACTCGTACGCGAACGCCCGCTGCGCGCATGCGCCGAGCAGTAGCGAGGCCGCCGCGAAGGTGTCCGCGTCGGCGTGGACCCGCCCGGCGGCCTGTTCCGCACGCAGGTACGTGTCGAGCAGCCGGATGGGCATGTGCGGCCCCGACCCCATCTGCCGCATCGCCTCGTCGTGCCGGCGTTTGAGCTGGGTCTCGGCGTACAACGACGCGGCGATCGGGAAGCTCTGCTCGTAGAAGAGGGCGGCCTGGCGGGCGATCTCGGTGAGGTTCTCCTCCAGGGTGTGCCGGCCGGGCTCGGCCGCGAGGCTGCTCAGCAGCGGTCCGAGCTGGGGCAGTCGCTCCGCGAGGACGCGGATGAACAGCTCCTCCTTGCTCGCGAAGTACTTGTAGAGCGCGGCCTCGGAACAGCCCGCCGCCTTGGCGATCTCCTTGGTCGTGGCGCGGGCGAGCCCCACGCTGAGCATCAGCTCGTGCGCGGCGTCGAGGATGCGGACCCGGGTGGGTCTGTGCTGGGCCGTCTTCTGCGCCCCTGTGTGCTGCATGGGGCCCAAGGATTCCATGGTCGGTCCATTCAGACTTGACGGGTGAGTAAGTGCTTACCCACTCTAGAGGGAAACCGGGGTGAGTGAATACTCACCCACCCTCAGGAGACTCCAACGGGAGTACGGGAGACACGCCATGAAGCTCACGGTTTTCGGTGCCACAGGCGGCATCGGCCAGGAGATCGTCAAACAGGCCTTGACGGCCGGGCACCAGGTCACCGCCGTCGTACGGGATCCCGCACGGCTCAGCGTGACGGGCACGGGACTGGAGGTGTTCCGCTCGGATCTGAGCGACCCGGAGGCGCTGCGTCCGGCGGTCGCCGGCCGGGACGCGGTCCTGTCGGGGCTCGGCGCACGCAGCCGCAAGGACGCAGGGGTGGCGGCCCGGCTGACGCGTACGGTACTGGCCGCCCTGGAGGCCGAGGGGGTCCGCCGGCTGCTCGTGGTGAGCGCCGGTCCGGTCGGTCCCGCACCGGAGGGCGACGGGGCGCTCGACCGCACCGCCCGCGGCGTGGTCTCGGCGCTCCTCAAGGACGTCTACGCCGATCTGAGCGAGATGGAGGCGGAACTGGCCCGCAGCACCACGGACTGGACGGTCGTGCGGCCGCCGCGCCTGCAGAACAAGCCGGTCACCGGCACGTACCGCACGGCCGTCGGCGGCTTCCCGCGCAAGGGACGTTTCATCGGCCGCGCCGATGTCGCCCACGCAATGCTGGCGATGGTGGACGACCCGGGGACGGTGAAGCAGGGGGTGGGGGTGGCCTACTAGGACTTCGGCCCGGACCGCCTCAGAGGCTCACGCCCACCGTCACCGGCTCGTTCACCAGCGTGATCCCGAAGGCCTCGTGGACTCCGGCCACGACCTCGCGGGCCAGGGCGAGCAGGTCCTCGGTGGTCGCGCTGCCGCGGTTGGTCAGCGCCAGGGTGTGCTTGGTGGAGATGCGGGCGGGCCCGGTGCCGTACCCCTTGGTGAAGCCCGCCTTGTCGATCAGCCAGGCCGCGGAGGTCTTGGTGTGTCCGTCGCCCGCCGCGTACGCGGGCGGCTCCGCCTCCTCGCCCAGCCGCTCCTTCACACGCGCGTGGAACGCGGCATACTCCTCGTGGGTGAGGATCGGGTTGGTGAAGAAGGAGCCCGCCGACCAGGTGTCGTGGTCCTCGGGGTCCAGCACCATCCCCTTGCCCGTACGCAGCTTGAGGACGGCCTCGCGGGCGGCGGCCAACGGCACACGGTCGCCGGGCTCGACGCCGAGGGCGCGGGACGTCTCGGCGTACCTGAGGGGAGCCGAGAGCCCCTGCACGTCCTCCAGCGCAAAGCGGACGCGCAGGACCACATGGCGCTCGGGGTCGGCCTTGAAGCGGCTGTGGCGGTACGAGAACGCGCACTCGGCGTTCGGGATCGTGACCGTTTCGCGTGCTCTGCGGTCGTAGGCGATCACCTCGGTGATCGTCGAGGAGACCTCCTGGCCGTACGCCCCCACGTTCTGGATCGGGGTCGCGCCCGCAGAGCCGGGGATTCCGGCGAGGCACTCGATACCGGCGAGCCCGGCCTCGACCGTGCGGGCGACGGCGTCGGTCCACACCTCGCCGGCGGCCAGCTCCAGCTTCGTACCGTCGAGCAGGAAGCCCTGCGTCGCAATGCGCAGGGCGGTGCCGTCGAAGCCCTTGTCGCCGATGACCAGGTTGGATCCGCCGCCGATCAGCAGCAGCGGCGTACCGGAGTCGTCGGCCTCGCGGACGGCGGCGATCACCTCGGCGTCGGTGGTGGCGGTGATCAGGCGGGTCGCGGGGCCGCCCAGCCGGAAGGTGGTCAGCGGGGCGAGCGGGGCGTTGTGGAGTTCCTGCACCCGCCAAGACTACGAGACGGCACCGACAGCCCCGGCACGCACGGTGTGCGCCACCGACGGCCCCGGCACGCGCGTGTGCGGCCCCG
>NZ_JBEOZU010000071.1:0-54577 GCF_040298185.1 Streptomyces sp. NPDC001634
ACCTCGGCCATCTCCCCAGGTGTCACACCACCACAACGACACCCGAGCCCAACAGACACGCCACTCACGAATGAAGCTGACCAAGCCCTACTAGTTCTCGGTGGACGGGCTCATCGGGCACAGTTCTCGGCGACGTAGCCCGCCGATGAGGCTCGGGCGAGGACAGATCTCGACGTCCAGGAGCGTTCAAGTCGCCGAAGGGTGGCCTTGATCAGCAGTTTCTCCCGAAGGTCGAGGTGCCGGCCAGGGCGGAGCGTGTGTCTGGGCCCGGACACCCAGGCACCGCGGCGCCATGTCCGCAATCTGGGCCCTCGGACCCTTGATTCCACAGCGAACCGAGCAGATACCGCGTTCCACCCCTTCTCACCTGTCCAAACGGAGCCGTCAACTCGGTCACAGTTCGAAACACATCGGTCACCCAGAACCCCCCTCACACAGGCGGACCTTGGGTATCGTGCCGCCAAGTAAGGCTGGTTCTCGTCGGTTTCACGGCACGACCTCGATCGGACGGTGAGGTGTACCACCGATGCACCCGTGGGCAGACCACCGTGTCGGTGTCCTGCCCCTTAGACGCAGCACGGTCCCCGCGCAGACGTGTGGTGTTCGGGGTTGTGTCCCTCGTGGTCGCGTTCTTCTTCCTGCCCGCCGCAGCGGTGCCGGGCGACGCCCTCGTCCAACTCCTGTCGTACCAGCGGTACTCCGGGAGACCGGTGACCGTGCGGTCGGCCGAGGCCGCCCCGCCGTCCGGAAACGCGCCGATGCCGAGCGGTTCGGCCATGGCGTATGCGACCGCCCTCCACACGGTCGTAACGGACCAGGGCGCCCACGGGGTGGCCGTGGTCAGCAGCGACCGCGACCTGGCCTTCATGACGCCGATGTCGGCCCTTGGAGCCCCAGGGCCGGCGATGACTCTCAAAGCTGCGCTGATCCTCCTGCCGCTGCTGACGGCTCTTGGGCTCGGTGCCCAGTTGCGACGGGAGCGCGGCAACCGCCGCAAGTCCGAGCAGCGACTGCTGGAGTTCCTCGCCACCGCGGGACATGAGTTGCGCACTCCGCTCACCGCCATCTCGGGCTATGTCCAGTTGGCCCGGCTGGGAGGTCTGGCAGAGCCGGAGAAGTTCGACCTGGCGATGTCCCGCATGACGGACGAGACCCGTCGTATGTCGGCGCTCATCGAGGAGTTGGTGCTGCTCGCCAGGCTCGACCTGGGACAGCCGATGCGCCGTGAACCGGTCAACCTGGCTCGGCTGTGCCGGGACGCGGTGGCCGACGCCCAGGCCTGTTCCCCGCATCATCCGATCCGGCTGACGATCCTGCCGGGCAACCACACGGTCACCGGTGACAGGGACCGCCTTTACCAGGTTGTGGCCAATCTGCTGGCCAATGTGCGGCATCACACGCCCGAGGGCACGCGCGCCGCACTGGGACTGGGCACCGAGGACGGTCATCGGGTCATCGAGGTGATGGACGACGGGCCTGGCATACCCGCCGAGTTGCGGGACTCGGCCTTCGAGCGGTTCGTCCACGGCGGGAAGGTGTCGGCCCCCGTTCCGGACGATGACGCCGGGGGTGGAAACGGCCTGGGGCTGAGCGTTGCCGCGGCGATCGTCACCGCGCACGGCGGCACGGTGACCCTCGAACCCGGCTCCCGCGGGGCGTGGTTCCGCATCCGGCTGCCGGCCTGAGGGCCCGCTCCGGACATAAAAACCCTGCGGGGCGATACCGGAGATCCACGGAAAATGCCGCGAGTTCACAAACAGTGACCCGCTCCGCCGGAAGGACCCGCCGAACCCGGTTCGGCGGGCCGATCCCGCCGGTCGGCCGGACCGACATCACCAGCGCCGGCCAAATTGACCGTCAGAATTGCCGGGCCGCAGTGATCCCAAACCGGTTCACCCTACAAGGGTCAACTAAAGATCTGAGGGATTCCCTAGTCTTCCCTTTTTCACACACGCTTCACACCCACCCGACGCAACCTCGACACCCTCCGACCGGGCCCCGAGCACCCCCCTACTCCGCAAAACCGGGATGAAATGCATGAACCGGGCGCATTGCGCACCGCAACGGCAGCGCCCACCCTTTCCCTGAGGCCATCGCAACGCCCACCCAGATCATTAACGCGACAATGCTTTTCACAGGACAGGCACAATTGACAAGGGGAACCGGCTACAATCCGGAGCGTTGTGTATGTACCAGCAGTGAACCGAGAACAAGGCGCCGACAGCCGCTTACAAAGCGCTGGGGCGTCGCGCCCTTCACCTACGGGCTTCCGCCGGTTCTCGCCTTCACAAGCCGCCGTGCACGACATGCGGCCGCTCATTCTCCCCATTCTCTCCCCGCACAGAGCCCATCAAGTGTCCGTCCCCACAGAACATTCGGTGGCACCGTGAACCTCGCCTTGGCCTTACCGTCCCCTTGTGCACCGGCCGCGGGTGTGGCCCCGGCCGAACCACTGGCGGGCAGAGACTCCCCGCTCTCCGCACTGATCGGCAGCATCCCCCGGGGCGAGTCCGGAACGCCCCCGGCCGTCATGCTGACGGGACCCATGGGCATAGGCCGCAGCGCACTGCTGCGGACCTTCTGCGACACCGTGGCGTCCTGGGCATCGGTACTGCGTGCCGGCCCGCTCGACGGAACCTGGTACGACGCGGTCGGTGCCGCACGGGCCGACGCAGCTCCCGTGCAAGCGCCGCTGGGCGACGGCCCCCTGACGCCCCATCGACTCCACGAGACGGTTGTGGAACTCTCCCGGCGAGGGCCCGTGGTCCTGGCCGTGGACGACGCACACCTGAGCCGCCCGAGCTCCCTGCGCGGAGTGGACTACGTGCTGCGCAGGTCCGCCGGGCTGCCCCTGCTGCCGGTGATCACCGTGCCGGCCATTCCCGCCGCCGCCGAGCCCCCCGCTCTGACCTCGCTGCTCGCCCACCATGCCTGGAACACACTGGAGTTGAAGCCGCTGACCGTCGGCGACATAGCCGAGATCCTCACCCAGCGGCTGGGACGCCGGCCCGACGCGGCCCTGCTCCACAGGTGCCTGGAGCACTCGGAGGGCATACCCGCCGCCGTCCACGCCTTCGCCGACCGGCATTCCGGCACAGATGTCGCGACCCGCCGGGCGACGGGAGCGGGCCGCACCGCACCAACGGGTCCTGGGCGGCTGCCCCGTACCGCCTCGGCGGTTCTGTCCGCGGTGGCCGTACTGGGCTGCGCCGACGCGGAGTTGGTGAGCGAACTGATCCGGATGCCGCTGTCCACCGTACGGCGCGCCATGGACCATCTCACCGAACGCCGGGCCCTGCCCCTCGACGGCCCGCCGGCCCGGTTCGCCGACGATGTACCGCAGGGCGTGTCGAGCGACGATCTGATTCCGCTGTACGCCCGCGCGGCCCGACTGCTGGAGGATGCGGGGCGCCCGCCGACCCAAGTGGCAGACGCCCTGCTGCGGATTCGGTACGGCGCCGCGCCCTGGATGCTGGAGGCGCTGTACAGCGCGGCGCTGGACGCCGACTCGCCCGGTGCCGCCCTGCGTTACCTCTCGCACGCGCTGGACATCGGTGCCGACCAGGACGCCCGCATGCTGCGCAGGATTCGCGCCCGGCTGGCCGATGTGCTCACCACCACCGCACCCGCCGTCGCCGTCCACCATCTGAGTACCTTGCTCACAACGAGCACCGACGGGCGCGAACTCGCCGACATCGCATTGCGGTACGCCGACACCCTTGTCGTACTCGGCCGTGCCGACGAGGCGGCCCGGCTCCTCGCCCACGTCCTGGACCGCGCGGCCGACTCCGGGGCGGTCACCGTTCCGGAGGAATCCCGGCCTGCCCTGGAATCCGCCCTGCTGCTCAGTGGATCACTGCAGCCGGGAACCGTTCGCTGGGTCAGAGAGCGCTCCCAGACGTTCGCCAGGGCCACCGACAACAGTCCCGGCAACCGTCGACTGCAGCTGGCCCGCGCCGCACTGTCCGTGCTCAGCGGCCGCCCCGCTCCCCTGCCCGACCGCGTCCCCATGGCCGTCGGCACCCCCGGCACCCCGCTGGACAACCTGTCGCTGATCGCCTCTGCCATCATCGCGCACCTCACCGACCACAACACCGCGGCGCTCGACGTCCTCGACGGGATCCTGCGCCGGCCGGTCCGGCGGGGACCGGACCCGAGCCGGGTTCCGGCCCTCATGGTCCGGGCGCTGGTGCTGTGCGGCACGGGCAACCTGCCCACCGCAGAACGCGACAGCCGACGGGCCCTGGAACTCGAACGCCGCCACGGCGACGGCCCGGCCGTCGCCCCCGCCGTCGTCCTCGCCTACGTACTCGCACAGCGGGGAGAGGTCGCCGCCGCCGAGTCCATGCTCGACGAGGTCAGCGGCGCGGAACTGCAGCCGCTGTTCTACGTCCACCCCATGTACTGGTGGACCACGGCAGCCGTCCGACGGGCCCGGGGCGACCTGCGCGGCGCCCTGGTGGCACTGCGCTCGAGCGGACGGGCTCTGGGCCCGGGAGAGTCGGAGTCCCCGGTGGTGCTTCCGTGGTGGCTGGAGGCGGCCGATCTGCTGACCGAACTGGGCCGCCCGGCCGAGGCGCGGAAGGTCGCCGCCCAGGGCGGCGAACTCGTCGCCTGCTGGGGCACTCCGCGCAGCGCCGGACTCGCGTTGCTGGCCCGAGGCCTGGCCACACCTGGCCGTGCCGGACACCGGCTGCTCGACGAGGCCTGCACGCAACTCGCCGAATCCCCCGCACGGCTGCTGCGGGCGCGCGCCGAATACGCACTGGGCGCGGCCCTGCTCGACGACGGCGATCCGCTCGGCGCCCGGCCCCGGCTGCGGACCGCACTGGATCTGATGATCGGGTGCGGCGCAGGCAACGCCGCAGAAGGCGTCCGGCTCCGTCTCGCGGAGGCGGGCGGCCGGCCCCGCCAGCTCACCGACCGCCCCGGCGACGCCCTGACGGAACGCGAGCGCCGGGTCGCGGCCCTGGCGATGGCAGGCCGTTCCAACCGGGAGATTGCGGAGGCGCTCTACATCACCCGGCGCACGGTCGAACTGCACCTGACCCACACCTATCAGAAGCTCGGCGTAAGCCGTCGCGAGGAGCTTCTGACCGTTTTGCGGGACGCACCCGGGGTCTGTGTGTCCCCGCCTGCGGGTGAGCAGCGATGACGACCGCACCTGACCGCCGGCCGACACCCTACAACCGCGTCCTGCTCGAACGGGCCGCCCAGGACGGCTTCGCACCGCTGTACGGCCGGGAAACCGAACAAGCGGCGCTGCTCCACATGATGACCCAGCTCGCCGGCGGCACCTCCGGCGTGACGGTGATCCACGGCACCCCGGGCAGCGGGCGCAGCCGACTGCTGCGGCGCGGCATCGCCTTCGCCCGCGCGGTCGGTGCCCAGGTGCTCAGCGCGCTGGGCTCGGCACCCTCCTCGCACGCCCCTTACGCATTCGTCCAGCAGTTGCGGCCGCCCCGGTCCACGGCCGCAGGTGCGGCCCGTACCGCGGAGCCGCCCACGGAGGGCTCCGTGCAGGGATGGTGCCGCTCTCTGCTGTCAGCCGCCCACCGGCCGACCCTCCTCGCCCTGGACGATGTGCAGTGGTCGGACCCGGAGTCGCTTCGCGTGATCGAGGGGCTGCTGCGGCGGCTTGCCTCGGCGCCGCTGGGAGTGCTGCTGACCGTCACCAGCGCCCGAGGCGAGTTCCCCGATGCCTGCGCCCGGCTCCTCGACCAGGCGGCAACCTTCCAGGAGGGCCGTGGTCTGCTGCTGGAGCTCGGGCCGCTCGGTGCGCCGGAGGTCCGTGCGATGTACACCGCGACGGGACTGCCCGCCCCGGCCGGCTCGGACGACGTCTGGTGGGAGAAGGCCGCCCGGCTCAGCCGTGGCAGTCCCTGGCTGCTGCGGCGGGTCCTGGACGAGCTGCGCCGGGAACCACCGGGCGAGGTGTGCCCCATCGGGGTGAGGACGGCGTTCAGCCGTGGCATCGACTCCGCGTGTGCGGAACTGGCGGCCGAGTCGGCCGCGCAACTGGCCGCGGAACCGCTCGCGCTGCTCCGAGGGCTTGCGGTCTGCCGGGGACTGGTGCCGGTGGACCGGGTGGCCGCCCTTGTGGGCCTGGACGAGTCACAACTGCCGCTTTCCCTGCGGACGTTGCGGGTGCAGGGCCTGATCGACTTCGGGGATCCACCGCAGCTGAGGCTGACGAACCGTTCGGCCGCCGTGCTGGCCGGCATGGACGGCGATGAACGCAAGCGGCTGTATGCGGAGGCGGCCCGCTGGGCGCACCGCTGCGACGCCGACGAGGAAGAGCTGGCAGCGCTGCTGCTGAACACCGTGCCGCTGGGCGAGCCCTGGGTAGCGTGGGTATTACGCCGCACCGCTCGCAGCCTGCTGGCGCAGGGTCACCACGCCGAGGCGGCCGAACTCCTGGAGCGGGCGCTGCGTGAGCCGCTCTCCCCGGCGGAGCGCGCCGAGGTGCTGCTGGAGGCCGCCGAGGCGTACACCATGACCGCGCCCGAGGCGGCGGACCGCAGGATCGCCGAGCTGCTGTCCGCAACGCAGACCCGTCCACGCGTACGTACCGCCGCCACGGACCTCCTGCTCGCCCGCGGCGAACCCGGTCGGGTGCTGAGCGTGGCGCCGGTCTCGTACGGGAACGACGGTGCCCGGTCCACCGCCCTCCCACGGGTGGAGGTCCTGCGCCCGCGGACGGACGTCGTGCGCCGTCCGGGATCCACGGCACATGACTTGGGGACGGCACCCCGGCCTGTGCCGGGCCCGGATGTCGATCCCGCCGTGCTCGCCGCCGCGGCGTGGCGGCAGACGGTGCGCGGCGACGACGCGGCCGCGGTGCGGGAGATGTGCCGGCAGGTGCTGCGGGCACCGCTCGGCGGAGCACTGTTCCCGCGGTTCACCGCCTGCTGCGCGCTGTCCCTCGCTGATGCGCACAACACGGCGCGCACCGAGTTGGACGCCGCGCTCGCCGAGGCCGGGCGCCGCCGCAGCCCCGCGCTGGTGGCGGTGGGACTGCTGCTGCGCGCCCACCTGAGCCTGCGGGCCGGTGACCCGGGCACGGCCGCCCACGACCTCGCCGCCTGCCGGTCCCTGACGCCGTCGGAGGTGTGGCATCCCACCCGGCTCACCTCGCTACGGGCGGTGCAGATCCGGCTGCTGGTGGCGCGGGAGCGCTACAAGGAGGCCGACCGGCTGGCCGGTGAGGAGCTGCCGCCCGGGGTCGAGGAGACCAGCCCCTGGATCCATCTGCTGTACGCGCGCGCCCAGTTGCTGCTCTGCCAGGGGCGCCCCCGGCAGGCGCTGGCCGAGGCCGAGGAATGCGGCCGGCGGCTGGCGGCCCGGGAATGGGGCAATCCGGCGCTGGTGGCCTGGCGTTCACTGGCGGCCTTGGCCCATCTGGGCTGTGGTGACGACGACCGGGCGGCGGAGCTGTTCGCCGAGGAGTCACGGCTGGCTGAGCGTTGGGGAACCGACTCCGCGCTCGCCTGGACCGAGCTGCGCCAGGGTCTCGGCTCTCCGGCGCCGCAGGCGGCCCGGCTGACCGAGCGCGCGCTGCGCCGACTCGGCCGTACATCCGCATGCCGGCAGTTCGCGCAGGCCACCGTGGCCCGGGAGACGGCCGGATTGCGCCATGCAGCACGGACGGACGCCGGGCCGCCCGGATCCGGGGCCCCGGACGGCGGCGCTGCGATGACATAGCCCCAACCGACGCACCTCTCACCCACCCCCCATGCTCAACCACACCGCGCAAGGAGGCCGCTGGCATGCTGCTTGAGCGGCAGAACGAACTGAAAGTGGCGGCCGAGGCCCTCCGGCTCGCCGTGCACGGCAGCGGATCTCTCGTCGTGATCGGCGGACCGCCCGGGATCGGCAAGTCGGCCCTGCTGACGGAGATCGGCGAGCTGGCCGCGCGGCTGGCCACCGGCCCGGCGACCGGACCGACTTCGCCGTCGCGGCCCCTGGTGATGCGGGCCTACGCCGCCCCCGCGGAGCGCGACTTCCCGCTCGGTCTCACCCGGCAGCTGCTGGAGCCGGTTCTCAAGTCCGGCTCCTTCGTGCGCAGATGGTGCTCGGGGCCCGCACGGCCCGCGCTCGCCTTCCTCCAGGGCGACCCCGAATCGCCGCGGCAGCACACCCCGACGACCCTGCGTGCTCTGTTGTCCATGGTGGAGAACATGAGCCGCGACCGTGTGCTGGTGCTCCTCATCGATGATCTGCACTGGGCGGACGAGGGCTCGCTGGACTGGCTCGACCAGCTGGTGAAGCAGGTGACACACCGGGGGATCCTGGTCGCGGTGACCGTGTGCGAGGGAGAACCCGCGGCGGAGCCGCCCGGCATCAGGCCGCTTGCCGCCGCCGAGCACACTCTGCTGCCGGCCCCGCTCGGCACGGCGGCGGTCCACGACCTGATTCTGGACCGCCTGGGCACGCCGGCCGACGCGGAGTTCGCGGCCGAGTGCCACGACGCCACCCGCGGCAATCCGCTGCATCTCGTATCGCTTCTCCAGGAGTGCCAGACCCGTGGTATCACCCCGGTGGCGGCCGAGGCGTCCACGGTTTCCACTCTGGTGCCCCCGCCGCTGCGTCGGCGGCTGCTGCTGTGCCTGAGGGACCAGCCGCCGTCCGTACTCGCCGTGGCCCGTGCGTTGACGGTCCTCGGGGACGACGCCGATCCGCAGGTGGTGGGCGAACTGGCCGGACTCGACCCGGTGGAGCGGGACGACAGCCTTTGGCGGCTGCGCCGGCTGGCGCTGCTCGCCCGGCAGGACACCCTCCGGCTGGCCCACCGAGCCGTCCACGAGGTGGTCGAGGAGGCCACGCCACCGGGCGAGCGCAACCGACTGCACCTGCAGGCCGCCGCACTGATGCGCTATCGGGGCAGCACCCCCGAGCGGGTCGCCGGTCATCTGCTCGCCACCACCGCGCCGTTGGACGAGGACGCGGTGGCGGCGCTGCGGCGCGCCGCCCACGTTGCCGTGCAGCGCGGCGCCCCGGAAACGGCGGCTCGTTATCTGCGCCGGGCACTGCGTGACGTTCTGCCGCAGAGCGCGGCGCGGGCCCGGCTGCTGGTGGAACTGGCGACCGTGGAGCGCAGCTTCGCCCCGTCGGTGGCCGTCCGGCACGTCGCCCAGGCGTTCCCGCTGCTGCCCAGCCCCCTGGCCCGCGCCGAGGCGCTGATGGCGCTCACCCCGGTGACGCCCGGTGCCACACTGCTGTCGCTGGGTGATCTGCTGCACCAGACAGCGGCAGAGCTGACGGCCCCCGGAGCGCTGCCGGCCGATCAGCGCCAGCTGGAGCTGCGTGTGGAGGCCCGCCTGCGCTACCTCTGCGAAAACGCTCCGGCGGCGCTCACGTCGGCCGCGGTCCGGCTGGCCGAGCTGGGCGAGCGGCCGGAGCCGACACGCGGAGGCCAGCGGGAGCTGCTGGCGGCGTTGTTGCATGCGGCGATGGTGTCCGTCGGGCTCCCCGCCGCGCAGGTCGAGGCACTCGCGCGCCGTGTACTGGACCACGAGCCGGCCTCCGCGGCCCATGTGCACACCATGATGCCGCTGGTGGTGCCGGTCCTGGTCACCGCGGACTCGGTGGCGGGGCTGCTGCCCTGGCTGGACACGGCCCTGGCGGACGCGGTGCGTCGGGGCGGGCGGCTGGAGGAGTCGGTGATCCTCAGCGAGCAGGCGTTGGTGCTGCTCGCCCAGGGCCGGCTGACCGCGGCGCGCGAACGGGCGGTGAAGGCCTGCTCGGCGGTCGGTGAGGACGAGGTGAGCACGCTGTCGGCGATCGCCCTGGCCATGGTGGCGCTGCGGGCCCGGGAGCCGGACCTGGTCGGTTCGCTGCCCGACCGGATCCGCGGGCTGCACGAGAACTGCGAACTGGCCGGGCTGCTCACCCTGATCCGGGGGATGAATGCGGAGCGGCGGCACGAGCCGGGCATGGCGGTGGAGTACTTCCTCGACGCCGGGTACGCCCTGGAGCGGGCGGGATGGCGCAATCCGATGGTGGCACCGACAGCGTACTGGGCGGCGCGCACCCTGCACCGGATGGGCGAAACGGACCGGGCCGAAGAGCTGTGCGCGCAGCATCTCGAGCGGGCGAGGGCTTGGGGTGCTCCGTCGGGCCTCGGCCGCGCGCTGGCGCTCCAGGCGTCCGTTTCGGACAAGTCCTCGGCACCGGGGTTGCTGCGTGAGGCCGCCCAGGTGCTGGAGGAGTCCGCCGATCTGCACGCGCGGGCCGCGGTGCTGCTGCGGCTCGGCGAGGCGGTGGCACCCCGTCACGCCGCCGAGGCGGAGACGGCGCTGCGTACGGCGTACAAACTGGCTGTGGAGTGCGGGGCGTCCGGGATAGCAGCCCGTGCGCAGGAGATGCTGGGGTCGGCGGCGGTCAGCGTCCCCGCGCGGGCGCAGCTGACGTCCGCGGAGCGGTTGGTGGCTCAGATGGCCGTGCAGGGCCTGACCAACCAGGCCATCGCCGATGCCCTCGGCGTCTCCCGGCGTGCCGTGGAGAAGCATCTGACGAGTTGCTACCGAAAGATGTCGACGTCCGGCCGTTCAGGGCTCGCCACCGCCCTCAAGGACGCGGGCCTGTTCGACCCGGAGGCCGAGCCGCCTCCGCGGGCCGAGGCGATCCGCCCCCAGGGAGCTGCCTGACGACGGCCGGTGACACCCCGACTTCCGCACCCGCAGGGGGTTGGTCACGCAGCCACCCTCCAGCTGAGCGGCGACTGGTACGAGGGGCGGCGTTCCAGACGGCTCCAGCGGGCGGTGGTGCGGGAGCGATCGGCATGGTCCGGCCCGTGGCCGCGGGCGGCGGCGCGGGCCAGGAGGACCGCGGTCAGCGCCGCGAGTTCCTCCTCACTGGCCTCGCCCCGTTCGACCCGTACCAGGGCGGCGTCGTCGGGCCTGCTCACGTTTATCCTTCCTTGTTCCTGTCAGGGGCCTTGCTCACGGGAGAACGCCGGGGCCGGTCAGGTGCCCTGCGGCGCCGCCTGTGCGGCGAAGTGCTCGTCGAGCAGCTTCAGCACGTCCGCGGCACGGCTGTTGAGGTAGAAGTGTCCGCCGGGCAGGATCCGCAGTTCGAAGTCCGTGGTGGTGTGCTTCACCCAGTCCTCGGCCTCGTCCACCGACGTCTTGGGATCGCTGTCGCCGACCAGCGCGGTGACCGGGCAGCCCACCGCTGCTCCCGGCGCACACCGGTAGGTCTCCACCGCCCGGTAGTCGCCGCGGAGCGCGGGCAGGATCATCCGGATCAGTTCCTCGTCGCCCAGCAGCCGGTCGTCGGTGCCGCTCATCGCCTTGACCTCGGCGATGATGCCGTCGTCGTCGCGCCGGTGGACGTTTTCGTCGCGGTAGCGGGAGGGGGCGCGCCGGCCGGAGGCGAACAACCGGACCGGGCCGCCGCCCTCGCGTTCGAACCGCCTGGCCACCTCGAAGGCCACGAGCGCGCCCATGCTGTGTCCGAAGAAGGTCAGCGGGCGGTCGTCCCAACCGCGCAGCGCCTCGTGCACCTGGTCCGCAAGCGTGCCGATGTCGTCGATCAACGGCTCGTTGCGCCGGTCCTGACGGCCCGGGTACTGCACCGCGACGACATCGACGCGCGGGCTGAGGGCCGCGGAGACCGGAAGGTAGTAGCTGGCCGAGCCACCCGCGTGGGGGAAGCAGACCAGGCGGTGGGCGGCGTCGGGAGCCGGGTTGAACCGCCGGCACCACAGGCCGTCGTCGGCGGGGGAAACGCTCACGCTGCTCGTCCGTCCTCTGTTGGCGGGTTCCAGTGGTCACGAGCACTGGCTTGCTCGTGCGGATGTGCCGCCACTATCCAGCACCGTCGGGCCCGGACGGTCGTACAGGGCCGAAGTCTGGGCGTTTCCCCTGTACTTGGTCCGGTGGTGCGGCAGCGCGTTGTGCGGACGGGCAGGACGGTGGCATAAAGCTGAGCGCCGGACGCGTATCGAGGCGCCGGACGCGCAGCGAGGAGTTCCCATGCCCACCACCACGGATCCCCGGACGGCGACCGGCGAGGCAGCGAAGCGGTGAGCCGTGTCACGGGAGGCAGGCTCTTCGCGGTCAGTGACCTGCACGTCGCCTACGAGCGGAACCGGGCCGTGGTGCGGGACCTGCACCCGTCCGATCCCTCCGACTGGCTGATCGTCGCCGGTGACATCGGCGAGCTGACCTCGGATGTCGAATGGGTGCTGCGGCTGCTCGCGGAGCGGTTCGCGACCGTGCTGTGGGCGCCGGGCAACCACGAGCTGTGGACGCATCCCGACGACCCGGTGACCCTGCGCGGCGACGCCCGCTATCGCAGCCTGGTCGAACTGTGCCGGTCGCTCGGGGTGTTGACCCCCGAGGACCCGTATGTGCAGTGGCCCGGTCCGGACGGGCCCGTGGTGATCGCGCCGCTGTTCCTGCTGTACGACTACTCGTTTCTGCCACCGGGTGCCACGAGCACCGCCGATGCGCTCGCCCGGGCGGAGAAGGCCGGGGTGGTGGCCACCGACGAGTTCCTGCTGCACAGCGACCCCTACCCGGACCGCGCGGCCTGGTGCCGGGCGCGGCTGGCGTACACCCGCGAGCGACTGGACGCCTGTCCGCCGGAACTGCCGACCGTGCTGGTGAACCACTTCCCGCTGGTCCGCGAGCCCACTCGCATCCTGCGGTACCCGGAGTTCGCGCTGTGGTGCGGGACCACCGCCACACACGACTGGCACCGCCGCTACCGGGCGGCCACCGTCATCTACGGCCATCTGCACATCCCCCGTACCACCTGGCACGACGGGGTACCGCACCGCGAGGTGTCGCTGGGCTACCCGCGAGAGTGGCAGGCCCGCGGGATGCCCGACCCGTTGTTGCGCGAGATCCTTCCCCGGCGAGGTGCCCGATGACGTCGCTGATGCGCCGGCTGCTGCCCGACCAGGTCGAAGTGACCGAGGTGCGCGGCGAGTTGGCCGCTCCCCCGCTGTTCCCGGAGGAGGAGGCGGTGGTGGCCCGGGCGGTGGACAAGCGCCGACGGGAGTTCGCCACCGGCCGGCGGTGCGCCCGTCTGTCGCTGGCCGCGCTGGGGCTTCCGGCGATGCCGCTGCTGCCCGGCCCGCGTGGTGAGCCCGGCTGGCCCGAGGGGGTGGTGGGCGCGATCTCCCACTGTGACGGCTACCGGGTGGCGGCGGTCGCTCGTGCCACGGAGCTGGCGGCGCTCGGCATCGACGCCGAGACGGCCGCACCGCTTCCGGACGGCGTCCTGGAAGCGGTCTCGCTGCCCGAGGAGCGCGCCGACCTCGACCGGCTGGCACGGACGATGCCCGGCGTCCCCTGGGACCGGCTGCTGTTCAGCGCCAAGGAGTCGGTGTACAAGGTGTGGTTCCCGCTCGCCCGCAGGCCGCTCGGGTTCGAGGAGGCCCAGCTGCGCTTCACCCACGAGCCGGACGTCTCGGGCGGGGTGCGGGGCACGTTCTCGGTCCGGGTACTGGTCCCGGTGCCGGCCGCCTTCGCGGGTGCGGTCGGCGGCGGTGCCGAACTCACCGGGCGGTGGCTGGTCGACGAGGGCCTGGTGCTGACCGCGCTGGCACCCGCCACGCAGGGTACCGGCCCACACACCGGTGAGCCGGCGGAGCGGGTCGTGGCCCGTGCGTCCGGGGCGTCGGCACGTTCCGGCACCTCCTGCCTGCCGCAGTAGCCCCACGGTCCGCGGCGGGTGCCGTGGGCCGACGTCGATCCGATGGAGAGGCAGCGATGCCCCAGCTCAACGCGACCGGTCCCGAGTCCGACACCGATGCGGTCCTCGCCGCGCGGCTGGCCGTCTCCGCGACGGCCACGGGCGGCGAGGCGATGTCCGACGTCCAGTTCTTCGACTGGCTGGACGAGCGCCGCCGCAGGCACAGCCAGGAAGTGCGCCGCACCACCTTCGCCGAGCTGTCCGGCTGGCACTTCGCCCCGGGCACCGGAGACCTGGAACATCGCAGTGGGCGGTTCTTCGCGGTGCGCGGAATGCGGGTGCGCACCGACTTCGGGCCGGTTCCGGAGTGGAGCCAGCCGATCATCAGGCAGCCGGAGATAGGCATCCTCGGGCTGGCGGTCCGCGAGATCAACGGGGTGCTGCACTGTCTGATGCAGGCGAAGTCCGAGCCCGGCAATGTCAACGGGGTGCAGCTGTCGCCGACGGTGCAGGCCACCAAGAGCAACTACACCCGGGTGCACGGTGGTTCCTCGGTTCCGTACCTGGACTGCTTCCGCGAGCCGCAGGCCCGGGGCCATCGGGTGCTGGCGGATGTGCTCCAGTCCGAGCAGGGCTCGTGGTTCTTCTGCAAGCGCAACCGGAACATGATCGTCGAGGTCGGCCCGGAGGTGGAGGCGGGCGAGGACTTCTGCTGGCTGACGCTTCGTCAGGTCAATGGGCTGCTGCACTACGAGAATCTGGTCAACATGGACGCGCGTACGGTGCTCTCCTGCCTGCCGGACTGGCACCACGGCGCCGGACCGGCCCCTGGCCTCCACTCGGACGTGGCGGTCCGCAGCTGGATCACCACACAGCAGAGCGAGCGGGAGGTCAGCGCCGCACTGTTGCCGCTGCGCGAGGTCGAGGGACGCGGCTGGTACCGCACCGAGGACCGCATCTCCCACGAACGGGGCCTGTTCTTCAGCATCGTGCCCGTGGACGTCGTCTCCAACCGGCGCGAGGTGGCGTCCTGGTCGCAACCGCTGCTCGAACCGCACGGCACCGGGGTGGTGGCACTTCTGGTGCGCCGGATCGACGGCGTACCGCACTGCCTGGTGCACGCCCGCGTCGAGCCGGGCTACCTCGACGTCGTCGAACTCGGCCCCACCGTGCAGTGCACCCCGGAGAACTACGCCCATCTGCCCGCGGAAGCCCGCCCCCGCTTCCTCGACCTGGTGGAGGAGGCACGCCCGGAGCAGGTGCTCTTCGACACGGTGCTGTCGGAGGAGGGCGGCCGGTTCCTGCACGCCCAGAACCGGTACCTGATCGTCGAGGCGGACGACGGCGAGCCCGCCGAAGTGCCCGCCGACTACCGCTGGGTGACGCTCCGCCAGCTGGGTGAGCTGCTGAAGTACAGCCACTACCTCAACGTGCAGGCACGGACCCTCGTCGCGGCCCTGCGCACGGTCGCGGGCATCACACCCGGCCTGCCCGTGGCCGAGGTCCCGGGAATCGGAAGCACCACTGTGAGCAGGGGAGACGGTCGTGCGGATCATCGGTGACGGCTTCCTCGGCCGCAATCTGGCCGCCGCCTTCGGCGATCGCTTCCCCGATGTGACGGCGATCGCCTCCGGCGTCTCCAGCACGTCCACCGCGGCCCTCGCCGAGTACGACCGCGAGGCACAGCTCCTCTACGACGTGCTGGAGGACTGTGTCCGGGAGGGGCGGCGGCTGCTGTTCTTCTCCACGGCCTCCTTCTCCATGTACGGCTTTCCGGACGGCGAGGCGTCCGAGACGGACCCGGTACGGCCGCCGAACGCGTACGGGCGGCACAAGCTGGCGCTGGAAAGCGTGGTGCGTTCCTCGGGTGCCGAGCATCTGATCCTGCGGCTGAGCCATGTGGTGGGCAGCCACCAGCGGTCGCACCAGTTGCTGCCCACCCTCGTCCGGCATGTCACCCAGGGCGAGGTGACGGTCCATCAGGGTGCGCACCGGGACCTGCTGGACGTACGCGACCTGCTGCACGCGATCGGACGGCTCCTGGAGGAGGGGGTCACCGGCGAGGTGCTGAACGTGGCCTCGGGAGTCCCGCAACCGGTGGAGTCGATCGTGACGGCGATCGAGCAGCGCCTGGGCGTCGCGGCCCGGCGCGTCGACCGCCCGGGCTCTCCCGCGATCACTCGTGCTTCCGTAGAACGAGTGCGCGGACTGATACCGGACTTCCGCGCCTCCATCCCGGACCAGGACTACCTGGGGGCGCTGTTGGACGCCTATCTGCCCTACTACACCGCCCTCTCACAGGACTTGGCGGCACTGCCGGTCCGTTGATCGCACCGTCGGCTGCGAGAACCCCTAGACATTTGCCCCGGGCGCGGACTGGAAGTGGTTCCTCCTCCTAGCGTGGGCCGCATGATCGAGCTTGCGGGAGTGACCAAGCGGTACGGCGAGAAAGTGGTCGTCGACGGCCTCACCTTCACGGTCCGGCCCGGCCGCGTCACCGGATTCCTCGGCCCCAACGGAGCGGGCAAGTCCACCACCATGCGGATGATGCTCGGTCTGGACCGCCCCACCTCGGGCCATGTACTCATCGACGGCAAACCCTACGCGCAGCTCAAGGACCCGCTGCGCCAGGTGGGAGCACTGCTGGACGCCAAGTCGATGCACGGCGGGCGCAGCGCGTACCAGAACCTCAGGTGCCTTGCGCTCAGCAACCGCATACCCCTGTCGCGGGTCGACGAGGTGCTGGAGGAGGTCGGACTGGGCTCGGTCGCCAAGAAGCGGCCCAAGGGCTTCTCACTGGGCATGGGGCAACGGCTGGGCATCGCCGCGGCGCTGCTCGGCGACCCGGAGATCGTGATGCTGGACGAGCCGGTCAACGGCCTCGATCCGGAGGGCATCCACTGGATCCGCACCCTGATGAAAGGGCTGGCGGCCCAGGGCCGCACGGTGTTCGTCTCCAGCCATCTGATGAGCGAGATGGCGCTGACCGCCGACCATCTGGTGGTCATCGGCCGTGGCAGGCTGCTCGCCGCCACCGGCATGCAGGAGTTCATCGACAACAACACCCGTTCGGGTGTGCGGATCCGTACGCCCGAACCGGAGAAGCTGCGGGACGCTCTCACCGGGGCCGGTATCACCGCCACCGAGAACTCCTCCGGCGCGTTCGAGGTGACCGACGTCCCTGCGGAGCGGATCGGAGAGCTGGCGTTCGAGCACCACATCCTGCTGCACGAGCTGAGCCCGCAGCACGCCTCCCTGGAAGACGCGTTCATCGCGCTCACCGGTGAGGCGGCCGAGTACCGGACCGGACCGCTCGCCGCCGGCGCCGCGTCGAACGGTGGCCGAACCGCACCGCACACCACCGGAACGGAGTCCTGACCCATGTCCGCACCCACCGCGACCCTCCGCTCCGAGTGGGCCAAGCTCACCACGGTCCGCTCCACCGGTTGGACCCTGTTCGCCGCCTTCGCCGTCACCGTTGCCTTCGGCACGCTGGTGAGTGCGCTGTCCAACGCCAAGTACGACGACCTGTCGCAGCAGCAGAAGCTCACCTTCGACCCCGCCGGAACCAGCTTCACGGGCGGCGTCCTCGGCCAGCTGGCGATGATCGCGTTCGGCGTCATGGTGATCGGCGGCGAGTACAGCACCGGCATGATCCGCAACTCGCTGGCGGCAGTGCCGCGGCGTGGTGTCTTCTACTTCAGCAAACTGGCGGTGGCGACCGCTGCCGCGCTGATCGTCGGAACGGTCACCAGCTTCGTGACCTTCTTCGCCGGGCAGGCCGCGCTCGGTTCGCACAGCACCACGATCGGCGCGCACAACGTGCTGCGGGCGACGCTGGGCGCCGGCCTCTACATGGCGCTGATGGCCGTGTTCTCGATGGGCGTGGCGACCATGCTGCGCAGTTCCATATTGTCCATGGGCGTTCTGATGCCCTTCTTCTTCCTCGTCACGCAGATCCTGGCCTCGGTGCCCGGTGCCAAGAAGGTCGCGCACTATCTGCCCGACCAGGCCGGTGAGGCGATGGCGCGGGTGGTACGCGATTCCGACGTGCCCTACGGGCCGGGCGGCGGCCTCGTCATCATGCTGCTGTGGGTGGCGGCGGCGGTGCTCGGCGGCTATCTGGTGCTGCGCGGTCGGGACGCCTGAACGGCGCCGCGCGGCCCGCCCTGTCCCCCGGGCAGCGCGGAAGTCTAGGAAATTGCTGGATTTCCGCGGGGCACACTGAGCAGCAATCCACGGCTCAGGGAGCAATCATGACCGACATCAGGTCAGTTCAGGTAGCTGACGGCATTTCAGTCTTCGTGCCGCAGACGGAGGGCGCACTGTTCTCCGAAGTCGACTTCATCTACAACGAGATATTCGTCGAACGCACCTACCTCAAGCACGGTATCCAGCTCTCCGATTCCTCGCGGATCGTGGACGCCGGGGCGAATGTGGGTCTGTTCTCCCTCTTCGTCAAGCAGGAGTTCCCCGGCGCGAAGATCCTGGCGTTCGAGCCGATCCCGGCCATCCACCAGGCGCTGCTGGAGAACCTGGACAGCCATGGCGCGAAGGACGTGGAGGTGATGCGCTCGGCGCTGGGCAGCCGGCACGAGGATCAGGTCCGCTTCACGTTCTACCCTGCCCTGCCCGGCAACTCGACGCGGTACCCGGAGCAGAAGAAGGTCGGACAGGAACTGACGGTGGAGCAGATCGGTCAGGAGGCACTGGACCGCATCATGGCCGGTGTGGAGGTCGAGGCCGAGGTGAACCGGCTCTCCGACGTACTGCGTGGGTGGGCGCCCGAAGGCCCGATCGACCTGCTGAAGATCGACGTCGAGGGCGCGGAGCTGGAGGTGATGGAGGGGCTGGACGCGGCCGACTGGCAGCGCGTGCGCCAGACCGTGATCGAGGTGCAGGACCTCGACGGCCGCTTGGAGGCGGTGCGCGACATCCTCGACGCGCAGGGCTTCGCCGTGACGGTGGAGAGCGCGGCGAACCTGCCGGAGGTGTACCGCTACTCGATGGTGTACGCCAGGCGCGAGTCCTGAAGGCTGCCGGGCGCGCCTGCGACGCCCCGGTCCCGCTTCCTTCCGCGAGTCGACCCGGCACCTCTCCCCGGTGCCGGGTCTTTCGTCGTCGGGCACGTCCGTGGCGGGGCGCCGGGGTTCAGGAGACCGGGTTCTCCGCGGCCCAGGCCGGAAGTTCGAGGATGGTCAGGACGGCCGAGGTGGACACCCAGCCGGACGCCGACGTCGTCATCAGGATGTGGTCGCCGGGGGACACGAGACCGTTGAGGAGCAGGTGGTTGAGGGAAACCGCCATGTCGCAGGCGCCCATATGGCCGTACTCCTTGCCGAAGTCCCAGGTGGAACGGGACATCGGCAGGCCCAGCGGCTGCATCTTCATCTGGTCGATCATGCGGGAGTCGCTGTTGGCGGCCACCACCCACCGCAGGTCCGACGCGTTCAGGCCCGCGTCCACCAGCGACCGGTGCACGATGTCCAGCTCGAAGTCGCGGATCATCTCCATGCACTTGTCGAGCGGCACCACGTGCTCGTTGAAGTAGGCCAGTAGTTCCATCGTGCCGGACGCCTTGCGCTCTTCGCCCCGGAACGGCAGCAACGACTCCTCGCCGCGGTGCCACTGCTCCAGCTCCGGCTCCGTCCCGGAGTTCACGGCGCGCAGCGCGGCGAACCCGCCCTCACCGCTGAGCAGGACGGCGGCGCCACCGTCGCTGGCGGTGAACCCGGTGCCGAAGCCCGTCCACCGGTCGATCAGCGGGCTGGTGAAGTTCTCCGCCGCGGTCACCAGCGCGGTTTCGGCCCCGGCGGCCCCCGTCAGCTGCCCCACGGCGACCTCGATGCCGGCCAGCAGACCGTTGGAGTGCTGGCGCACATCCGTGCTGGGCACCCCGCTCGCGCCCAGCTCGCGCAGGATGTAGCCGGGCGGGTAGAAGCCCTCGGGGCCGTGCTGCACGGCGGTGCAGTGGACGTGGAAGTCGAGGTCCTCCACGTCGTTGCCGGACCGGCGGAACGCCTGCCGGGCGGCGTGCACCGCCATGTCCAGCGCGGGCAGGTCACCCGCGATGTAGGCGGCGGTGAGCCCGGTGCCGTACTGGACGGAGTACTCGTCGTAGAGACCCTCCTCGACCGCCTGCTCGACGCTCACCCACCGGTCCGGGATGTACGCCCCGACCGTGTCGACATAGACGCCGTCCGTCTTCATCTGTGGCTGTTCTCCTTGGGTGTCGTGGAACTGCTGGGCGTAGTGGGGTCGTCGGTGTCACGGGCGCAGGAGCTCTTCCTTGAGGTGCGTCGCCAGCCGCGCGAGGGTGTCGACCTCGAACAGCACAGCGGCGGGCAGCCTCAGTCCCGTGGTCTCCCGCAGCCGGTTGCGCAGGGCGAAGGCGGTGAGCGAGTTGAGGCCGATGTCCCGGAAGGAGCGGGTGACGTCGACGGCCTCGGGCGACGGGTATTCGAGCACAGCCGCCACGTCGGTGCGGACGAGGTCCATGAGGACCGCGTTGCGTTCGGCGTCGGCCAGACCGGCGAGACGGCGGCGCAGCGTGCTGAGGGCTCCGGCGCTCCCCGGCTGCCCCGCGCGGCGCCGGGCCGGTGGTCCGGCCAGGCCCCGCAGGGGCGCCGGAAGGTTCTCGTCCTTCGACCTGCCGACCAGGGCGGGGACGTCCGGGCGGAGCAGAAGGACGGTGGGCTCGTCGAGGGCGCAGGCGGCGTCGAACAGGTCCAGGACCGCGGCCCGGGCCAGCCGTACCACACCCGCGGGTGCGCCGCCCGCCGCCTCGTCGTCGAGGTCCCAGGGCCCCCACGCCACCGATGTCCCCGGCAGCCCTGCGGCACGGCGGCGCCGTGCGAGGGCGTCGAGGAAGGCGCCAAGGGCGGCCTCGCCGCCCCGTCCGGCTGCTCCCAGCGTGCCGGCGGCAGTCGAGAGGAGGACCAGGGGGACCGCCGCGGCGGGATCCTCACGTCCCGTCAGATCGCTGAGGTTCAATGCCGCTTGCAGCTCCGCCTCCAGCTGCGCCTCCTCGGCCTCGCCGGACTCCGGTACCTCCGCCGCGTGCACGACGGCGGTCAGCGAGTGCCCGTCCGGTACTGATCCGAGCAGCGTGGCCAGCGCCCGCCGGTCGGTCAGGTCGCATGCGGTCATGGCCACCTCGGCGCCCAGTGCGGTCAGTTCCGCCTCGGACCGGGCAGCCGCGTCGCCGCCCGCGGGGGCCGCGGCGAGCAGCAGGCGGCGTACGCCCCGCTCGGCCACCAGGTGCCGCGCCACCGCGGCGGCGGCCGGCCGGTGGGCGCCGGTGACCAGGACGGTGCCCGCCGGATCGGCCGACAGGACCGCGCCGCCCGCCCCGGCCGGTGCGGCGTGCAGGGCGGCGAGCCGTGGCACGTGCACGGCGCCTCGCACGAGGGCCAGTTGCGGCTCGGACGTGGCCAGCGCGGCCGGCAGGGTGCGCCAGGAGGCGCGTTTGCCGTCCAGATCGGCGAGGACCAGTCGGCCCGGGTCGACCAGCTGTGCGGAGCGGATCAGCCCCCAGACGGCGGCGGTCGCCGGGTCCGGATCCCCGCCTGCGTCCACGGCGGCGAGCGAACCGTGGGTGAGGAACACCAGCCGCGCCTCGGCGAACCGCTCGTCGGACAGCCATTCCCCGGCCAGTTCGGCCGCGTACCTGATGGCACCGCCTGCGGTCGTGTCCGCGGGCCCGGGCACCACGCCGGCCAGCACCGCCTCGGGCACGGCCACGCCGGAGTCCACGGCTTTGGCGAGGGCGCCCAGGGTGTCGTACGCCTCGGTGTAGACACCCGCCTTCATCAGGGTCGCACGTGCGCCGAGCGGATCGGGGCCGACGAGCGCCCAGCGGGGTTTGGCCCCGGGTGTCTCGCACGCGGTCTCGGGCCAGTCCAGGCGCAGCAGCGGGCCGTGCTGGGCGGTGCGGGCGCCGGTGAGCCGAGCGGGGTCGGCGGGGCGGAGCCGGACAGCGCCGATCGACGCGACGGGCAGCCCGGTTTCGTCGGCCGCCTCCACGGCGACGGTGTCGGTGCCGGTCCGGGTGAGCCGTACCCGAAGCGCCGAGGCACCCTCGGCGTGCAGCGCCACCTGGTGCCAGGAGTCGGGCACCGATGTCGTGTCCTGTTCGCGGGGCTCGTCCTGCGTGAGGGCGAGGGTGCGCAGGGCGGTGTCCAGCAGGGCCGGGTGCAGGCCGTAGCGTCCGCCCGCCTGCCGGTGCTCGGCGGTCAGTGCGACCTCCGCGAACACGTCGTCGCCGTGCCGCCACAGGCCCACCAGTCCGTCGGTGGCCGACGTGGGCAGGCCGGTGAGGTCGACCGGCTCCGCCTCGGCGGGCGGCCAGAGTTCCAGGTCGAAGGAGGCCGGGCCGCCGACGGGGCACAGCACCGCGCGTGCGTGGAGGGTCCAGGGAGTGCCGGGCAGGGCGCCGGCGGGCCGGGAGTACACCCGCAGCGCCCGCTCCCCCGACGCACCGGGCTCGCCGACGGTCACCCGCAGCCGGACCTCGTCCCGCTCGGGCAGGACCAGGGGGGCCTCCGTGGTCAGTTCGGCGATACGGTCGCAGCCGGCCCGGTCGCCGGCCCGGACGGCGAGTTCGACGAGGACCGACCCCGGCACCGCGACCGTGCCGGCCACCGCCTGTGCGGCCCACCACGGCTGGGTGGCCCTGGACAGCCCGCCGGTCAGCAGCAGACCGGCCGGTTCGGGCAGTTCCACGACCGAGTCCAGCAGCGGGTGCACGTCCGCCGTCTGGTCCGGTCCGGCGGACGGTGTGTCGCCGGCGGGGCGTGGGGCGGATGTCATCCAGTAGTGGCGGCGGCGGAAGGCGTACGTGGGCAAAGGCACCCGGCGGGCTCCGGTGGGCACGAACAGGGCATCCCAGTCGATCTCGACTCCCCGCACATGCAGCCACGCGAGGAGGGCCGTCAGATCGAGCCCGTCCGGGCCGGCGAGCGGCAGCAGGTCCGCGCCCTCACCGGTCACACCGCCGGGCTGTTCCGTCTCCGACTCGGCCTCACTGCCTGGCAGTTCCGGGCCGAGGACGACGATCGTGCGGTGTCCGCTGTCCAGCAGCGTCCGCAGCGCCTGCTCGGTCCGGCCGGGGGTCTTGGTCAGGTCGGCGGCCCACTGTGCCGGGCCGGTCCCCTCCCCCGCGTCCAGCCAGCCACCGGTCGCGGCCGAGCAGAACGGCACCTCGGCAGGGGCGAACCGGACCGGCGGCACGCTCTCGTCCGTCGTACGGCTGTGGTGCACCGCGAGCCGGGCGCCGGTCTCCAGCGGGAGCAGCCCCGCAGCGCAGGCCGCCGCGATCTCGCCGTACCCCTGCCCGGTCACCGCCGCGGGCTCGATGCCGTACGAACGCAGCAGCGCGGTCAGCGCGACGGCGACCGCCCAGCCGAGGGGTCCGGCGATCTCGGGCCGCCGTTGCCAGTCGGTGGCGGTGCGTCCGGCCAGGATGTCGGCGGCAGTCCAGTCGACGAGTCCGGACAGGGCCCGTGCGCAGGCCGTGAGCGCCTCGGCGAACACCGGGGCGGAGTCGGCCAGAGGGGCGGCGCTCGCCGTCCACCGGGCGTCGGCGGCGGGGAAGGCGAGGACGACGGGCGGCTGTGTCGTGCCGGTCCGGGCGATGCCGCTGACGACGGGGGTGTCGGGCTCGGTGCCGTCGGCGAGGGCCTTCAGGGCGCGCAGCGCCGTGTCGTGGTCGTGGACGCCGAGCACCGCGCGGTGTTCCAGGGCGGAGCGGGTGGTTGCCAGCGACAGGGCCACGTCGTGCAGCCGTGGCACGGGCTCGCCCGCCAGGAAGGCGTGCAGCCGGGCCGCCTGTCCGCGCAGCGCCTCGGGGCTGCGGGCGGACAGCGGCAGCGGGATGCGGCCCGGCAGCGGCGGAGCCCCGGTCCGGGTGCCGTCGGCGGTCTGGGCATCGACAGGGTTGTCGCTACCGCCGAAGGTCTCTGCTCCGTCCCGGGGCGGCTCTTCGATGATCACATGGGCGTTGGTGCCGCTGATGCCGAACGACGACACGCCCGCCCGCCGCGGGCGGTCACCGCGCGTCCAGGCCACGTCCTGGCGCAGCAGCTCCACCGCGCCCGCGGACCAGTCGACGTTCGGGGAGGGCCGGTCCGTGTGCGGGGTGCGGGGCAGGACACCGTGCCGCATCGCCATGATCATTTTAATGACGCCGCCCACGCCGGACGCCGCCTGGGTGTGACCGATGTTGGCCTTCATCGAGCCCAGCCACAGCGGCCGTTCGCGGTTCTGCCCGTAGGTGGCGATGAGCGCCTGCGCCTCGATCGGGTCGCCCAGCGGGGTGCCGGTGCCATGGGCCTCCACGGCGTCCACGTCGGCCGTGGTGAGTCCGGCGGAGGCCAGCACCTGGCGGATCAGCCGTTGCTGGGCCGGCCCGCTGGGCGCGGTGAGCCCGTTGGAGGCACCGTCCTGGTTGATGCCGCTGCCCGCGACCCGGGCGAGGACGGTGTGGCCGCGCCGCCGGGCGTCGGAGAGCCGTTCAAGGAGCAACAGACCTACTCCTTCGGCCCAGTTGGTGCCGTCGGCGTCGGCCGAGAACGGCTTGCACCGGCCGTCCGCGGCGAGGGTCCGCTCCCGGCTGAAGGCCACGTAGGGGTCCGGCTGCGACATGACCGCCACCCCGCCGGCCAGCGCCAGGTCGCACTCCCCGGCGCGCAGGGCCCCCGCCGCCAGGTGCAGGGCGACCAGGGAGGACGAGCAGGCGGTGTCCACCGCCACCGAGGGGCCCTCGAGGCCGAAGGCGTACGACACCCGGCCCGCGGCCACGTTGCCCGCGGTGCCCATCTGCATACCGGAGGCGTAGTCGTGGTATGTCACGCCCGCGAACACGCCGGTGCGGCTCCCCTTGAGGGTGGCGGGGGCGATCCCGGCGCGTTCGAACACCTCCCAGGAGGTCTCCAGCAGCAGCCTCTGCTGTGGGTCCATGGCCAGTGCCTCGCGGGGAGAGATGCCGAAAAGTTCGGCGTCGAACTCGCCGGAGTCGTACAGGAATCCGGCCTCGCGGACATAGGTGGTGCCGGGGCGGTCGGAGTCCGGGTCGTACAGCGCCTCGAGGTCCCAGCCGCGGTCGGCGGGGAACGGTCCCAGCCCCTCGGCCCCTGCGGCGACCAGCCGCCACAGCGCTTCGGGGGTGTCGGCTCCGCCGGGGTAGCGGCAGCCCATGCCGACGATCACCACCGGGTCGTCGTCGGGTACGGCACCGGAACGGACGGGGATGTCGTCGCGCTCACCCCGCTCGGCGTCCAGGCCCAGGGCCGTGGCCAGATGACGGATCAGTGCGGCGGAGGTGGGGTGGTCGTAGACGAGGGTGGCGGGCAGCCGCAGTCCGGTCTCCTGGGTCAGCCGGTTGCGCAGATTGACCGCGGCGAGCGAGTCGAAGCCAAGCTCCTTGAACGGCTTGTCGGAGCCCACCAGTTCGGCGCTGTCGTAGCCGAGGAGTGCGGCCACCTGGCCGGTGACCAGTTCGGCCACCGCCCGGTGACGGCGTGCCCGGGGCAGCGAGGCAAGCCTGCGGGCGAACCCGCCGCCCTGGCCGGTTCCGGTTCCCGCGCCGCGGCGGACGGTCCCCCGCAGCAGTCCGCGCAGCAGCGACGGCAGTTCACCGGCTTCGGCGCGGGATCGCAGGGCACCCGGGTCGAGGCGCATCGCAAGCAGCAGCGCCCGGTCGGCGGCGCTCCCGGCGTCGAACAGGGACAGGCCGTGCTCGGCGGAGAGCGGGATGACGCCCTGGGCGGCCATTCTGGCCGTATGTGTGCGGTCCAGTGTGGCCGTCATACCGCCGAACGTCTCCCAGGGGCCCCATGCCAGTGAGGTCATCGGGAGTCCGGTGGCGCGGCGCTGGTGGGCGAGTGCGTCGAGGAACGTGTTGGCGGCCGCGTAGTTGGCCTGGCCCGGGTTGCCGAGCAGGCCCGCGGCCGAGGAGAACACCACGAATGCGGACAGCTTGTGATGCTGTGTCAGCTCGTGCAGGTGGGCGGCGCCGGCCACCTTGGCGTGGAAGACGGTGGCCAGGCGCTCCGGGGTGAGGGAGGTGAACAGGCCGTCGTCGAGGGCACCTGCGGTGTGAACGACCGCGGTGACCGGGTGTTCGGCCGGCACTTCGGCGAGGAGGGCGGTCAGGGCCGCGTGGTCGGCGACGTCGCACGCCTCGATGGTCACCTCGGCGCCGAGCGCGAGCAGTTCCTCGCGCAGTTCGGCGGCCCCGGGTGCCGCGGGCCCGGACCGGCTGACCAGCAGCAGCCGCCGTGCGCCGTGCCGGGCCACCAGGAGCCGGGCGGCAAGGGCACCCAGTCCGCCGGTGCCGCCGGTGACCAGTACCGTGCCGTCCGGCCCGAACACGACCGGCACCTCCTCGGCGGGACGCAGCGCGCGGACCACCCGGGGCGCCAGCAACGCGTCGCCGCGTACGGCGAGTTGTGGCTCGTCGCCCAGTACGGCCGACGGGGGCAGCGTGTCGGCCGTGTCGCGGTCGACGAGCAGGAAGCGGCCGGGGTGCTCCGACTGGGCCGTCCGCACGAGTCCCCAGACCGGGGCGTGCGTGAGGTCGGGTACGCGGTCGTCGGGGCCGGCCGCCACGGCGTGGTGGGTGAGTACCGCCAGCCGGGCGGCGTCGAGGCGCTCGTCGGCCAGCCAGTCCTGCAGGGTGGTCAGCAGGGCGGCGGTGGCGTCCTGGGCCGCGGCGGCGAGGCTCGCGCTGTCGGCGGGGAGGTCGGGGGAGCCGACCGGCAGCAGCACCGTCGCGGGCGGTGTGGTGCCCTCGTCGAGGGCGGCCCGCAGGGCGGCGAGGTCGGGATGGGTGTGGACGGTGAGGCCCTGGGCGGTGAGCCGGTCGGCGAGGACCGCGCCGTCCGGGCCCAGCACCGCCCAGTCACCGTCGTCGGGGACGGTCCGGCCGGACACCGGCAGCCAGTCCAGGGTGTACAGCCCGTCGACCGGCCCGTCCACGGCGAGGTCACCGACCGGCACGGAGGTCAGGGAGACGGAGTCCACGGCGGCCAGCGGCCGTCCCGCGGTGTCCGTCAGGGTGAGCGAGACCCGGTCCGTGCCTGCTGCCGCGACCCTCAGCCGGGCGGTGCCCGCTCCGGTCGCGTGCACGGTCACCCCGTGCCAGCCGAGCGGCAGCGCGATCCGGCCCTCGCCCGCCTCGGGCGCGGCCGACAGGGCGGTCTGCACGGCGGCGTCGAGCAGCACGGGGTGGAGGCCGAAGGCCTCGGTGTCCTGGCGGCGCAGGTCGTCCGGGACGGCCAGATCGGCGAAGAGGTCGCTGCCGCGGCGCCACAGGGCACGCACGGCGCGGAAGGCGGGACCGTAGGAGTGGCCGTTCAGCGACAACAGGTCGTACAGGCCGTCCACGTCGACCGGTTCGGCCTGCTCGGGCGGCCAGACACCGGTGTCCGGCGCGTCCCCGGCGGGCTGGGCGGCAGTGGTCAGGGTGCCCTCGGCGTGGCAGCGCCAGGGCTGGTCGCCCTCGTCGTCCGGCCGGGAGTGGACGGTCACCGTGCGCCGTCCCGTCTCGTCGGTGGCACCGACCAGGATCTGCATGCGCACCGCGCCCCGCCGGGGCAAAGACAGCGGCTCGCGCACCGTGAGCGTCTCCAGGACGGTGCAGCCGGCCTCGTCGCCGGCCCGGACTGCCAGTTCTACGAGGACGGACTCGGGCAGCAGAACGGTGCCCGCCGTCTCGCGGTCGGCGAGCCAGGGCTGGGAGCCCAGGGAGAGCCTGCCGGTGAGCAGGATGCCGCCGGCGTCGGCAAGTTCGACCGCGGCGCCGAGCAGAGGGTGCCGGGCGGCGCCGAGACCCGCCGCACGGACTCCGGCGGCGCCTGACGGGGCCGCGGGCAGCCAGGCACGGCGCCGCTGGAAGGCGTAGGTCGGCAGCGGCTCGGGCGGCGCGGGCGGGACAGCGGTGCCGGTGCCGGTGCCGGTGCCGGTGCCGGTGAGGCAGGCTGCCCAGTCGACGGCGGCGCCGCGCGTGTGCAGGGCGGCGAGGGCGGCCTCGAAGACCCGCGGTCCGGGCTGGTCCTTCTGCTGGGCCGGGACGGCGAGCACCTCGCCCTCCGACGGCAGGCTCTGCGCCGCCAGCGCGGACAGGGTGCCGTCGGGCCCGAGCTCCAGGCAGCGGGTGACGCCGAGACCGGTCAGGGTGCGGACGCCGTCCCCGAAGCGGACGGCGTGCCGGACGTGCCGTACCCAGTATTCGGGGTCGGTCAGGTCGTCGGGGTCGGCGGGGCGGCCGGTGAGGTCGGAGACGATGGTCAGGCGCGGCGGGTGGAACTCCAGCGATGCTGCGACACGCCGGAAGTCGCGCAGCATGGGTTCCATCAGCGGCGAGTGGAAGGCATGGCTGACGCGGAGCGCGGTGGCCCGGTGGCCCTGCGCCCTCACCTGCTCCGCGATCTCCTCGACGTCTGCGGAGACTCCGGCGATCACGGTGGCGCGTGGTCCGTTGACGGCGGCGATGCCGACCCGGTCGGTCCGGCCCTCCAGCAGGGGCAGCACTTCGGCCTCGGGGAGTTGCAGGGACACCATGGCGCCGCCCTCGGGGAGCGCCTGCATCAGCCGGCCGCGTGCCACCACCAGCCGGCAGGCGTCGGCGAGCGACCACACCCCCGCCACATGCGCGGCCGCCAACTCGCCGACGGAGTGGCCGAGCAGCACATCGGGGCGTACGCCGAAGGACTCGGCGAGCCGGAACAGGGCGACTTCCAGGGCGAACAGGGCGGGCTGGGCGTACTCGGTGCGGTTCAGCAGCTCGGGGTCCGTGCCGAACACGACCTCCTGAAGCGGGCGTTCGAGGGCGGTGTCGACCTGGGCGCACACCTCGTCGAAGGCGTCCGCGAACGTCTCGTACGTCTCGTACAGCTCCCGTCCCATGCCGGGGCGCTGGGATCCCTGTCCGGCGAAGAGGAACGCGGTCCGGCCGGTGCCTGCGGCGGAGCCGGTGACCAGGCCGGGCCGCGCATGGTCGGCGGCGAGGGCGTCCAGGCCGCGCAGCAGTTCGTCGATGCCGGTACCGAGCACCACGGCCCGCTGTTCGAAGACGGACCGGGTGGTGAGCAGCGCGGCGGCCGTACGCGCCGCGTCCGTCCCCGGGCGGGACCGTACGAAGTCGGCGAGTCTCCGGGCCTGTTCACGCAAGGCGGCGGGGGTGCGGCCGGTGACCATCCATGGCACCGCATCGGAGGGCAGGCGGAGGGCCGCCGGTGTGGGGGCGGGCGTGTCGGGGTCCGGTGCCGGTTCGACGGGGGCCTGCTCCAGGACGACGTGGGCGTTGGTGCCGGAAACACCGAACGCGGACACACCGGCCCGTCGCGGCCGGTCCTCGGCCTGCGGCCAGTCGGTGTTCTCGTGCAGCAGTCCGACGGCGCCCGCCGTCCAGTCCACACGGGACGTGGGTGAGTCGGCGTGCAGGGTGCGCGGCAGCATCCCGTGCTGCATGGCCAGGACCATCTTGATGACGCCCGCGACACCCGCAGCCGCCTGAGTGTGCCCGATGTTCGACTTCACCGACCCCAGCCACAGAGGCCGTTCACGGTCCTGGCCATACGTGGCCAGCAACGCCTGCGCCTCGATCGGGTCCCCCAGGGAGGTACCGGTGCCGTGTGCCTCGACCGCGTCCACGTCCCCGGGCGACAGCCCCGCACCCGCCAGCGCCGCCCGGATCACCCGCTGCTGCGAAGGACCGTTCGGCGCCGTCAGACCATTCGACGCACCGTCCTGATTGACCGCGCTCCCCCGCACCACCGCCAGCACCCGATGACCGTTACGGCGGGCATCCGACAGCCGCTCCACGACCAGCACACCGACACCCTCACCCCACCCGGTGCCGTCGGCATCGTCGGAGAACGCCTTGCACCGGCCGTCCGCCGCAAGCCCCCGCTGCCGCGAGAACTCCACAAACGCACCCGGCGTCGACATCACCGTCACACCACCGGCCAACGCCAGATCACACTCACCACTGCGCAACGCCTGCACCGCCAGATGCAACGCAACCAACGACGACGAACACGCCGTGTCCACCGTCACCGCAGGCCCCTCAAGACCCAGCACATACGACACCCGGCCCGACAACACCGACGCGGTGATGCCGGTGGTGAGGTGGCCGTCCGACTCCTCGGGCCGGTTGAGCATCAACGCGAGGTAGTCCTGACCGTTGGTGCCCATGAACACGCCGGTACGGCTGCCGCGCAGCGCGCCCGGTTCGATGCCCGACCGCTCCAGCGCCTCCCACGAGGTCTCCAGCAGCAGCCGCTGCTGGGGGTCCATGGTCATGGCCTCGCGGGGGGATATGTCGAAGAACGTCGAATCGAACAGCGGTGCCTCGTAGAGGAAGGCTCCCTGGCGGGCGTACGTGGTTCCGGTGCCGCCCGCCGCGTCGAAGACGCCGTCTAGGTCCCAGCCACGGTCGGCGGGGAAATCGGCGACGGTGTCACGGCCGTCGGCGAGCAGTCGCCAGAACTCCTCGGGCGTGTCGGCGCCCCCGGGGAAGCGGCAGCCGAGGCCGACGATCGCGACGGGCTCCTGACGGCTCGTCTCGGCGTCATGAAGGCGCTTGCGGGTCTGGCGCAGGTCGGCCGTCACCCTCTTCAGGTAGTCCCGCAGCTTCTCTTCATTGCTCGCCATCGTGCCCCACTTCCTCGCATTCCTCGCAAAAGCCGTGAACGGTCACCGTCGCCGGAGCCGGGTGGTCAGGAGATTCCGAGTTCCTTGTCGATCAGGTCGAACATCTCGTCGTCCGTCGCCCCGTCCAGTTCCGCGGCCGCGTCGTCGGGCTCGTCTGCGGCGTCGGCGCCGGTCCAGATGGCCAGCAGTCCCCGCAGCTTCGTCGTGATCTCCAGGTGGGTCTCGCCCCCGGCCCCGGACTCGGCCGCGAGGGCCCGTGCCAGTCGGTCGATCTCGGCGACGACCCCGGTCCCCCCGGCCGAGTCGCCGTCGGGGCCGACGAGTTCGGCATCCAGGTACCGGGCGATGTCCACCGGCGCGGGGTAGTCGAACACCAAAGTCGCGGGCAGCCGCAGCCCGGTGGCCGCGCCGAGCCGGTTGCGCAGCTCCACCGCGGTCAGCGAGTCGAATCCTGCTTCCCGGAAGGCCCGGGCCGGGTCCACCGCGTCCGCCCTGGCATGTCCCAGGACCACGGCCGCCTGCTCCCGCACCAACTCGACCAGTGCCGTGGACCGTTCGTCGGCGCTGAGCCCGGCCAGCCGCTGCCGCAGCGCGTCGACGTCCACCCCGGACGCGGCGTCCTCCAGCGCGGCGTCCGCCTCCGGTATCTCCCCCAGCAGGGTGGTGCCCCGGCCGGCGGCGAACGCGGGAGCGAAGCGCGTCCAGTCGACCCGCGCCACGACCGCGGCCGGATCGTCTCCGCCCGCCAGCCGCTCCATCGCCACCAGTGCCAGCTCGGGGTCGAGCCCGGTCAGGCCACGGCGCCGCAGATACTCCTCGACGCTGCCGTCGGCGGCCATGCCGTCCTCCGCCCACGGCCCCCATGCCACGGACGTGGCCGGAAGCCCGGCCGCCCTGCGCCGCTCGGCGAGAGTGTCCAAGTAGGCGTTGGCGGCCGCATAGTTGCCCTGGCCCGGGGAGCCGATGGCGCCCGCGAACGAGGAGAACAGTACGAACGCCGACAGCTCCCGGCCGCGGGTCAGCTCGTCGAGGTTGCGCGCGGCAACGGCCTTGGCGCGCAGGACGGTCGTGAAACGCTCCGGGGTGAGCGCCTCGACGAGCCCGTCGTCCAGGACACCCGCCGTGTGCACCACCGCATCCACCGGGTGCTCGGCCAGCAGCGCCGCGAGCGCCTCCCGGTCCGCGGCGTCGCAGGCGGCCACGGTCACCCGTACGCCCAAGGCGCCGATGTCGTCGCGCAGTTGGGCGGCGCCGGGCGCGTCCAGCCCGCGCCGGCTGATCAGCACCAGGTGCTCGGCGCCCTGCGCGGCGGCCCAGCGGGCCACCCGGGCGCCCAGCGCGCCCGTACCGCCCGTGATCAGTACGGTGCCCGACGGACGCCAGCCCGCGCCCAGGGCTCCGGGGGCCACCCGGCCGAGCCGCCGCCCGAAGACACCGGTCGCCCGGATGGCCACCTGGTCCTCTCCCGAGCGGCCGGTGAGCGCGCCGACCAGGCGGCCCACCGTGCGCCGGTCCACGACGGGGGGAAGGTCGACCAGACCACCCCAGCCGTCCGGGTGCTCCAGCGCCGCCACCCGGCCCAGGCCCCACACCGCGCCCTGCGCCGGGTCGGGGGCCCGGTCGGAACGGTTGACGGAGACCGCGCCCCGGGTCAGCGCCCACAGCGGGGCGGCGATCCCGCTGTCGCCCAATGCCTGTACGAGTACGGCCGTTGCGGCGGGGCCGGCCGGCACGGCGTCACCGGAGGTGCTGAGGGCGTTCTCGCCGTCAGCGCCGTCCTCGACATCCCGCTCGGTCAGTGCCAGGAACGACAGAACCCCGGCGACCGGCTCGTCCCCGGCCGCGGTGGTCAGCAGCGCGGCCAGCGCGGACCGGTCGGTACCAGGCTCGTACACGACCGGCACCGGCTCGGCGCCGTTCGCGGCGAGGCCGTCCAGTACGGCTCCGCTCCACGCGTCGTCCCGCAGCCCGCCGGGCAGCACCGCCAGCCAGCGGCCGGGCAGCGCCCCGCCGGAGACCGCGCCCAGCGGCTTCCAGCTCGCACCGTACAGCCAGTCATCCACCCTGGAGTGCTCCTGCTGCCCGCGCCACCACGACGAGAGCGCCGGCAGCAGTCCGTCCAGCGTCTCCTGTGCCACACCGAGCGAGTCGGCCAGCGTACGGGCGTCGCCACGCTCGACAGCTGTCCAGAACCGAGCGTCGGCGCGGTCGGAGGAGGCCGCCGCCGACGGGCCGCCCAGCTTGGCTCCTTCGGGCCAGAAGCGCTCGTGTTCGAAGGCGTAGGTCGGCAGATCCACGATGGTCGCGCCCGCCGGCGCGAATACGGCGTGCCAGTCCACCCGTCCGCCGTGCAGATGCAGGGCCGACGCCGCCGAGAGCAGTGCGTGGGCCTCGGGACGGTCCTTGCGCAGGACGGGAGTCAGCAGATGTCCCTGACCGTCACCGTCGAGGCACCCCTCGGCGAGTGCGGTGAGCGTGCCGTCCGCACCCAGCTCCACAAACCGGCCCGCACCCTGCTCGCCCAGGCAACGCACCGCATCAGCGAAACGCACCGGCCGCCGCACATGCTCCACCCAGTAGTCCGCAGACATCAGCTCCGCGGCGGTCGCGACCTCACCGGTCAGGGTCGACACCACCGGCACCCGCGGCTCCGCGTACTCCAGCCCCTCCGCCACAGTACGGAACTCGGCCAGCATCGGCTCCATCAACGGCGAATGGAACGCGTGGCTGACCCGCAACGCCGTCGTCTTGCGGTCCTGGGCACGGAAGTGGGCGGCCACCTCCTCGACCGCCTCGGCCGCACCGGAAATCACCACCGACCGCGGCCCGTTGACCGCCGCAATACCGACCTCGGCCTCCCGACCGGACAGCAGCGGCAGCACCTCTTCCTCCGTGGCCTGCAACGCGACCATCGCACCGCCGGACGGCAAAGCCTGCATCAGCCGGCCACGGGCCACGACGAGACGGCACGCGTCCGCCAGCGACCACACCCCCGCCACATGCGCCGCCGCGATCTCACCGATCGAGTGACCCGCGAGGACGTCCGGGCGTACGCCCCACGACTCCAGCAGCCGGAACAGAGCCACTTCGAGGGCGAACAGGGCGGGCTGCGCAAACTCGGTCCGATTCAGCCGCTCCGCGTCCTCGCCGAACACCACTTCCCGCAGACTGAACGGGAGTTCCGCGTCCACCGCATCGAAAGCGTCGGCGAAGACGGAATACGTCTCATACAACTCCCGGCCCATGCCGAGGCGTTGCGACCCCTGCCCCGCAAACAGGAACGCGAGACGTCGGCCCGAGCGCCCCGGGGTGCCGGTGAGAACCCTTGTGTCGTGCTCGCCCACTGCCAAGGCGCGCAGGCCACGCAGAAGGTCGTCACGGTCGGCGGCGAGGACCATCGCGCGGTGCTCCAGCCAGGGCCTGAGGGTCGACGAGAGTCCCAGGTCGCTCAGCCGAAGTTCACGGTCGGCGTCGACGCGGGCCCACAGTCGTTCGGCCTGGCCGCGCAGCGCTCCCTCGGACGCGGCGGACAACGCGATCGGCGCCACAGGCAACTCATCGGCTGCCGGGGCCTGTTCGCGGTTGTCGGCGTCCGGCGCGGCGAAGGTGTCCGGGGCCTCCTCGATGATGACGTGGGCGTTGGTGCCGCTGATGCCGAAGGACGACACACCCGCACGACGGGGCCGGTCCTGGGGCTGCGGCCACTCGACGTTCTCCGTCAGCAGGGTGATCTCCCCCGCCGACCAGTCGATGAAGGGAGACGGCTCGTCGGCGTGGAGGGTGCGCGGCAGCACCCCGTGCCGCATCGCCATCACCATCTTGATGACACCACCCACACCGGCCGCCGCCTGAGAGTGGCCCACGTTGGACTTCAACGAGCCCAGCCACAGGGGCTGTTCACGATCCTGACCGTAGGTGGCGAGGAGGGCCTGAGCTTCGATCGGGTCACCGAGCGGCGTACCCGTCCCGTGCGCCTCCACAGCGTCCACGTCGGCCGGCTTCAGCCCCGCACCGGCCAGCGCCTGACGGATGACCCTTTCCTGCGACGGACCGTTGGGGGCGGTCAGGCCATTGCTCGCGCCGTCCTGGTTGACCGCCGAGCCGGCCACCACGGCCAGCACCCGGTGACCGTTGCGGCGCGCGTCCGACATCCGCTCCAGCACCAGCATGCCGATGCCCTCGGACCAGGACGTTCCGTCGGCCCCGGCGCCGAAGGACTTGCAGCGCCCGTCGAAGGCGAGGCCGCGCTGCTGACTGAAGTCGACGAAGGTGTCCGGGGTGGACATCACCATGACACCCCCGGTGAGCGCCAGATCGCACTCCCCCGACCGCAGCGACTGGGCGGCCAGGTGCAGGGTGACCAGGGAGGAGGAGCACGCGGTGTCGACCGTCATCGCCGGGCCCTCCAGGCCGAAGCTGTAGGCGATACGGCCGGAGTGGACGCTGCTGGTGTTGCCGGTCAGCAGGTAGCCGTCGGAGTCGTGCTCGCCCTCGCGCAGGCAGGAGTTGTAGTCCTGGCCCATGACTCCGGCGAACACTCCGGTGCGGCTGCCGCGCAGTGCGGTGGGGTCGATGCCCGCCCTTTCGAAGACCTCCCAGGACACCTCAAGGAGCAGCCGCTGCTGCGGGTCCATCGCGAGCGCCTCACGCGGCGAGATACCGAAGAGTCCGGCGTCGAAGGACGCCGCGTCGTACAGGAACCCGCCCCGGCGGACGTAGGTCTTGCCGAGCCGGCCCGGCTCGGGGTCGTAGAGAGCCTCCAGGTCCCAGCCTCGGTCGGTCGGGAAGTCGCCGATGGCGTCGCCGCCCTCGCTGACCAGCTGCCAGAGGTCCTCGGGTGACTCGACGCCGCCGGGGAACCGGCACGCCATGCCCACGATCACCACCGGATCGTCGTCCACGCCCTTCCAGGCGGGCAGCGCCGCTTGGTGCGGGTCGGTGGCGTCTTCGGCGAGTACGGTCAGCAGGTGCCGGGCGAGCGCGGCGGGCGACGGGTGGTCGAACACCAGTGTGGCGGGCAGCCGCAGCCCGGTCGCGGCGTTGACGCGGTTGCGCAGCTCCACCGAGGTCAGCGAGTCGAAGCCGAGCGTCTTGAACGCCTGACCCGGCTCCACGTCGGCGGCCGAGGCGTGGCCGAGCACCTGGGCCACCAGACCGGCGACCAGGTCCAGCAGGAGCGGTTCACGTTCGCCGGCGGGCAGGGCCAGCAACCGGGTCCGCAGCTCGTCGCCGCCCGTGCCGTGCCCGCCGGTGTGTGCGGCGCGCCGGACCGGACCGCGCACCAGACCACGCAACAGCGGCGGCAGGTCGGGGAGTTCGCGCAGTGCGCCGAGGTCGAGGTTGACCGGGAGGAGGTGGGCGGGCTCGGCGCCCCGCAGGACGGCGTCGAGCACGGCGAGGCCCTGGTCGACCGCGAGCGGCCGTACGCCACCGCGTGCCATACGGCGCAGATCCGCGTCGGTCAGCTCGGCGGTCATGCCGGCGCCGGGTGCCCAGGGACCCCAGGCGAGGGACACCGCGGGCAGGCCGAGGTGACGGCGGCAGCGGGCGATGGCGTCCAAGTAGGCGCTGGCGGCGGCATAGTTGGCCTGTCCGGCGCCACCGAAGGTGCCGGAGACCGAGGAGAACAGCACGAACGCGGCCAGGTCCAGGTCGCGGGTGAGTGTGTCGAGGTGGTCGGCCGCGTCCGCCTTGGGGCGCAGCACCGTGCGCAGCCGTTCCTCGGTCAGCGACGCCACTACGCCGTCGTCCACCACGCCCGCCGTGTGGACGACTCCGGTCAGCGGTCGGTCGGCCGGGACGGACGCCAGCAGGGCCTCCAGTGCCCGGCGGTCGGCCACGTCGCACGCCGCGACGGTGACGTCGGCGCCAAGGTCTGTCAGCTCGGCGGTGAGTTCCGCCGCGCCGGGGGCGTCCGGTCCGCGCCGGCCGGCCAGGAGGAGGTGACGTACGCCGTGCTCGGTGACCAGATGACGGGCGACCAGGGCGCCCAGGCCTCCGGTGCCGCCGGTGACGAGGACGGTGCCGTCCGCGAGGTGCACCGGGTGGGTGGCGCCGGTGTCCTCGCCGGTGCCGGAGGGGGTGGGCAGGGGTGCCGGGGCGAGCCTCGGGACGAGCACCGTGCCGCCGCGCACGGCCAGTTCTGCCTCGACGGCGGGGGTGTCCGGCCGGGCCAGCAGCGCGATCAGCGCGTCCCAGGACTCCGGCGTGCCGTCCAGGTCGGCCAGCGCGAACCGGCCGGGGTTCTCGGTCCGGGCCGAGCGCACCAGACCCCACAGGGCGGCCAGAGCCGGATCCGACTCCTCGTCGGGCGCCACCGCAACCGCGCCCCGCGTGACGACGACGAGCCGGGCTTCCGCGAACTCGTCGGCCGCCAGCCAGTCCTGTACGAAGTCCAGTGCGGCGGCGGTGACGGCGTGGGCCGCGGCGGCGGAGCCGTCGAGCGGGGTGTCCACCGGGCCGCTCCAGGGGAGCAGCACGGTCCCGGGGGCGGGGTCGCCGTCGTGCACGGCCCGGACCAGTTCCGACCAGGTACGGACGGGGACGGCAGGGCGCGCGGTGGTCGCCTGGTCCTCGGTGGCCGGGCGGTCGTCGGGGGTCGCGAAGTCCGGCAGCAGGACCGTATGGGCGTCTGCGGGCGACGCCTCGTCGACAGAGGCCGAGGCCAGAGCCGAAGCCGAAGCCGAGGACGACGACGAGGCTGAGGACGAGGACGACGACGGCAGCGGAGTCCAGTCGATTCGGTACGTTCCGGATGGGGCGACCGCGCCCGTGGCCGTCACCAGTTCGGACGGCACCTCGCGCAGCGCCAACGCCTCGACGGCAGCCACGACCCCACCGGCCGGGTCGGCCAGTTGCAGGGTCACCGCGTCGTCTCCCGCCGGGGCCACCCTCACCCGCAGGGCGCGCGCTCCGGACGCGTACAGCGACAGCCCGTTCCAGGAGAAGGGGAGCCGCCCGGCGCCCGCTTCACCGAGGGGGCCGAAGAGGACCGCGTGCAGGGCCGAGTCGAGCAGCGCCGGATGCACTCCGAACCGGCTCGCGAGCCCTTCGTGCTCCTCCGGCAGCGCGACCTCGGCGAACACCTCGTCCCCGCGCCGCCACACCGTGTGCAGCCCCTGGAACACGGGGCCGTACGCCAGCCCGGCCGCCGCGAGCCGGTCGTACACGTCGGAGACGGGCCGGGGCTCGGCGCCCTTCGGGGGCCACTGCGTGAGGTCGAACGCCGCATCGTCCTGTGCATCGGTCGTCGTGTCCGGCGACAGCAGACCGCCGGCGTGCAGCACCCACGGCGTGTCGTCCGAGGCGTCCTCCGGCCGTGAGTGGACCTCCACGGTGCGGCGCCCGGAGTCGTCGGCGACACCCACGGTGACCTGCAGCCGTACAGTGCCCTGCTCCGGCACCACCAGCGGCACCGCGATCGTCAACTCCTCGACTCTGCCGCAGTTGACCTCGTCGCCTGCGCGCAGCGCCAGTTCGGCGTAGCCC
This sequence comes from Streptomyces sp. NPDC001634, assembly GCF_040298185.1. Lineage (NCBI taxonomy): Bacteria > Bacillati > Actinomycetota > Actinomycetes > Kitasatosporales > Streptomycetaceae > Streptomyces > Streptomyces sp. NPDC001634. The sequence continues at coordinate 37,792 of NZ_JBEOZU010000071.1, forward strand.
GTGCCCGGGAAGACCGCTGCGCCCAGGACCTGGTGGTCCCGCAGCCACGGGTGCGAACGCAGTGAGATGCGTCCGGTCAACACCGTTCCACCGCCGGCGAGTTCGACGGCGGCACCGAGCAGCGGGTGCCCGGCCGCACCGAGCCCTGCGGCGGCGAGGTCACCGGGCCTGTGCGACGCCATCGGCCAGAACCGCTTCCGCTGGAAGGCGTACGTCGGCAGCTCGACCGTACGGGCTCCGCGCCCTGCGAACGCCTTGGGCCAGTCCACGTCGGCGCCGTGGGTGAACAGCCCGGCAACCGCTGCGAGCAGTGCGGGTGCCTCGGGCCGGTCCTTGCGGAGCGCCGGTACGAGCAACGCCGCGTCGGGGTCGTCGAGGGCTGTCTGGGCGAGGGCGGTGAGGGTGCCGTCCGGGCCGAGTTCGAGGTAACGGGTGACGTTCTGCTCAGCCAGGGCGTGGACGGCATCGGCGTAACGGACCGTCCGGCGCACATGACTGACCCAGTAGTCCGGGGACATGAGCTCGTCGGCGGTGGCCGCCTTGCCGGTGACCGACGAGACGAGAGGAATTTCGGGATGCTCGTACGTCAGGCTCTCGGCGACCTTGCGGAAGTCGTCCAGCATCGGCTCCATCAGCGGCGAGTGGAACGCATGACTGACGCGCAGGGCAGTCGTCTTGCGGTCCTGGGCACGGAAATGCGCGGCCACCTCCTCCACCGCATCGGCAACACCGGCGATCACCACCGCCTGCGGGCCGTTGACTGCGGCGATACCCACCCGGTCGTCGAGGAGAGGCAGTACCTCGTCCTCGGCCGCCTGGAGCGCGACCATCGCCCCGCCGGACGGCAAAGCCTGCATCAACCGGCCGCGGGCCACGACAAGCCGGCACGCGTCCGCCAGCGACCACACCCCCGCCACATGCGCCGCCGCGATCTCACCGATCGAGTGACCCGCGAGCACATCCGGACGCACACCCCACGACTCCAGCAGCCGGAACAGCGCCACTTCGAGGGCGAACAGAGCGGGCTGCGCATACTCGGTCCGATTCAGCCGCTCCGCGTCCTGGCCGAACACCATTTCCCGCAGACTGAACGGCAGCTCCGCGTCCACCGCGTCGAAAGCCTCGGCGAAGACGGGATACGTCTCATACAGCTCACGGCCCATGCTGAGGCGTTGCGACCCCTGACCAGCGAAGAGCAGAGCCGTCTTCCCGGCACGCGTTTCCGTGCCCTGGATCAGCCCCGGTACCTCCGTACCGTCCGCCAGCGCGCGCAGGCCCTGGAGCAGTTCGTCCCGGTCGGCCGCGAGCACAACGGCCCGGTGTTCCAGCACGGTCCGGGTCGTCACGGTCGCCAGAGCCACATCGGCCACCCGGACACCGTCACCGGCCGAGCCCTCCAGCCAGCCGCACAGCCGCTCGGCCTGACCCCGCACCGCAGCAGCACCCGCACCCGACACCACCACCGGCACGACAACCGGATCGCCCTGCGCACCGTCCTCCACCACCAGGACATCCGACGACATCCCGGGAGCCTCTTCGATGATCACGTGAGCGTTGGTGCCACTGATACCGAACGACGACACACCCGCACGCCGGGGCCGATCCCCCTCAGGCCACGCCCGCTCCTCGGTCAGCAACTCGATGTCCCCGACCGACCAGTCCACGTGCGACGACGGCTCCTCGGCGTGCAAAGTGCGCGGCAACACCCCGTGCCGCATCGCCATCACCATCTTGATGACACCACCCACACCGGCCGCCGCCTGCATGTGACCGACGTTCGACTTCAACGAACCCAGCCACAGAGGCCGTTCACGATCCTGACCGTAGGTGGCAAGGAGGGCCTGGGCCTCGATCGGGTCACCCAGCGGCGTACCCGTGCCGTGTGCCTCGACGGCGTCGATGTCGGCGGGCTTGAGCCCCGCACCGGCCAGCGCCTGACGGATCACCCGCTGCTGCGACGGACCGTTCGGCGCGGTCAGACCATTGCTCGCACCATCCTGATTGACCGCGGAACCCGCCACAACCGCCAGCACCCGGTGACCGTTGCGGCGCGCGTCCGACAACCGCTCCACCAACAGCAGACCCACACCCTCGGACCACGCCGTACCGTCCGCGCCGTCCGAGAACGCCTTGCACCGGCCGTCCGACGCCAGCCCCCGCTGCCGCGAGAACTCCACGAACATCTCCGGACCCGCCATGACCGTCACACCACCGGCCAACGCCAGATCACACTCACCCGCCCGCAGCGCCTGCGCCGCCAGATGCAACGCCACCAGCGACGACGAACACGCCGTGTCCACCGTCACCGCAGGACCCTCAAAACCGAACGTGTACGCAATACGACCCGAAGCCACACTGCCCGTCGAACCGGTCAGCAGGTAGCCATCCGAGTCGTGCTCCCCGGCGCGCATGAACGAGCCATAGTCCTGCGTGATCGCGCCGGCGAAGACACCCGTGCGACTACCACGCAGGGTCGCCGGGTCGATACCCGCCCGCTCGAACACCTCCCACGACGTCTCCAGCAGCAGCCGCTGCTGCGGATCCATCGCCAGCGCCTCACGCGGCGAAATCTCGAACAGCCCGGCATCGAACAGCGCAGCGTCGTAGAGGAAACCGCCCTCACGCACATACGTATGACCGACCCTGCCCGGCTCCGGGTCGAAGAGGCCGTCCAGGTCCCAGCCGCGGTCGGCCGGGAACCCACCGATCGCGTCTCCGCCCTCACTGACCAGCCGCCACAAGTCCTCCGGCGAACCGACCCCACCCGGGAACCGGCACGCCATCCCCACGATCACCACCGGATCGTCGCCCACACTCGTCGGCGCAGGCAGAGCCGCCAGGGAGGTGGTGGCCTCAGCTTCGTCCGACAGCTGCGACAGGAGGTGGCGGGCGAGTACGGCGGGGGTCGGGTAGTCGAAGACAAGGGTCGCGGGCAACCGCATACCGGTGGCTGCGTTGACCCGGTTGCGGAGTTCGACCGAGGTGAGGGAGTCGAAGCCGAGCGCCTTGAAAGCCTGGTCGGCTTCCACGTCGGCGGCGGACGCGTAGCCCAGGACGGAGGCAACTTGTCCGCAGACGAGATCCAGAAGGAACTTCTCGCGCTCGACCGCAGGAAGCCCCGTGACACGCTGCCGAAGATCGGCCGTGCCGCCGGCCATGGCCTGTACCGCCACGGCCTGGCGCGCGGGCGTACGGACGAGAGCGCGCAGCAGGCCCGGGACCTCGTGTCCCCGCTTGCGCAGGGCAGCGATGTCGAGGTTGATCGGCAGTACGGCGGCTCGTTCCAGCGCGGGACCGATCTCCAGGGCGGCGTCGAACAGTTCCAGGCCCTGTTCGGGAGCGAGCGGCTGCATGCCCTCGCGTGCCATGCGACGGAGATCGGCTTCGGTCAGCTCGGCGGTCATGCCGGCGCCGGGTGCCCACGGGCCCCAGGCGAGGGCGGTCGCGGGCAGACCGGAGGCTCGCCGCAGGGCGGCGAAGGCGTCGAGGAAGGCGTTGGCGGCTGCGTAGTTGGCCTGCCCCGCACTGCCGAACGTGCCCGCGACGGAGGAGAAGACCACGAAGGCGGACAGGTCCGCGTCGCGGGTCAGCTCGTGCAGGTGGGCCACGGCGTCCACCTTCGGGCGCATGACCTTGGCCAGCCGGTCCGCGGTGAGCGAGGCGACCACACCGTCGTCCAGGACACCGGCCGTGTGCACCACACCGGTCAGCGGATGCCCGGAGGGAATCGCTGCGAGGGCGGTGGCGAGCTGGTCGCGGTCGGCGACATCCAAGGCCGCCACCTCGACCTCGGCACCCAACCCGGCAAGCTCGGCGACGAGTTGCTCAGCACCGGGAGCCTCCAGGCCCCGGCGACTGGCCAGCAGCAGATGCCGGACGCCATGCCCGGTCACCAGATGACGCGCCACCAGCGCACCCAGACCACCCGTACCACCGGTCACCAGCACGGTCCCGTCCGGGTCCAGCGGGGCCGGGACGGTCAGGACCACCTTGCCCACATGCCGCGCCTGGGAGAGGTAGCGGAAGGCTTCCGAAGCCCTGCGCACATCCCAGCACGTCACCGGAAGAGGCTCCAGCACCCCCGCCTCGAACAGGACAACCAGATCGGCCAGCATCTGCCCGATCCGCTCCGGACCGGCATCCCACAGATCAAAGGCCCGATACGTCACACCCGCATGCTCGGCGGCAACAGCCTCCGCATCCCGGATATCGGTCTTGCCCATCTCCAGGAAACGCCCACCCCGCGGCAGCAACCGCAGCGACGCATCCACGAACTCACCCGCCAGCGAGTCCAGCACGACATCCATGCCACGACCACCGGTCACCGCAAGGAAGGCCGCCTCGAACTCCGTATCCCGCGACGAGGCAATATGACGCTCATCCAGGCCCAGGCCCCGCAGCGTGTCCCACTTGCCCGCACTCGCCGTACCGAACACCTCAGCACCCAAATGCCGCGCCAACTGGGTCGCGGCCATACCCACACCACCGGCCGCCGCATGCACCAACACCGACTCCCCGGCCCGCACACCACCCAGATCGGTCAGCGCGTAGTACGCCGTCAGGAACACGATCGGCACGGATGCGGCCTGCGCGAACGACCAGCCCGCCGGAACCCGCACAAGAGTCCGCGCGTCCGCCACCGCCACCGGCCCGAACGAGCCCGGGAACATGCCCATGACCCGGTCACCGACCACCAGCCCCGACACCCCCGGACCGACCTCGGTCACCACACCGGCACCCTCCAGACCGAAGTCCCTCGCATCACCGGGATACATACCAAGCGCATTAAGCACGTCACGGAAGTTGACACCCGCAGCCCGCACCGCAACACGGACCTGACCCTCCACCAACTCAGCCGACGCCTCCGGGACCGGCCGCAGCGCCAGCCCCTCCAGCGTGCCCTTCTCCACGACATCCAGCCGCCACGCCGACTCCCCCACCGGAACCGCCAGCGCCGTACCCGTCGACGCACGCCCCAGACGCGAAGCGAACGCCACACCACCACGCACCGCGAGCTCGGGTTCCCCGGAGGCCAGCCCGGCCCCCACCACCGCCCAGGACTCCTCCGTACCGTCCACATCGATCAGCGCGAACCGCCCAGGGTTCTCCGCCCGAGCCGCCCGCACCAGACCCCACACCGCAGCCAGAGCCGGATCCGGAGCCCCATCATCGAGCGCCAGGGCCCCTTCGGTGACCACCACCAGACGGGCACCCTCGAACCGCTCCTCGGCCAACCACTCCCCGACCAGTTCGAGAGCCCACGCGGTCAGCGCATGGACGGCCTCGGCGGTGTCGTCGGCCGGGCGTTCGACCCGGACGAACACATCGGCGGGGACTGTCTCGTCCGGTTCCGGCAGAGCGGTGCCGGACACCGTCGGCGCGGGGCCCGAGCTCGCGGGGACCTTCACCCAGTCGACCTGGAAGAGACCGTCGGGGCGGCCGGCGTCTGCCGTGGCCAGATCGCCGGACGCCTCCCGCAGTACCAGCGACTCCACCGAGGCGACCGGACCGCCCGCCGGATCGGCCAGCTCCAACGCCACCGCGTCCGACCCCACCGGCACCATCCGCACACGCAGCCCACGCGCACCCGACGCCCACAGCGACACCCCGCCCCAGGCAAACGGCAACCGCGCCCGCCCATCCCCGAACACGGGGGAGAACATCACCGCGTGCAGGGACGCGTCCACCAACGCCGGATGCAGCCCGAACCGGCTTGCGGCCGTCTCCTGCTCCTCCGGCAGCGCGACCTCGGCGAAGACCTCGTCACCGCGCCGCCACACGCCACGCAGGCCCCGGAACACCGGCCCGTACGACAACCCCAGACCGGCGAAACGCTCGTACACGTCCTCGACCGGCTCCGCCACCGCACCCTGCGGCGGCCACACACCGAAGTCGAAACGGTCCGGAGGCGGTACGTCCGCGACGGCGGCCAGCACACCCGTCACATGGAGCGTCCACGGATCGGTGTCGAGGGCGTTCTCGGCGCGGGAGTGGATTTCCAGGGTGCGCCGGCCGGCATCGTCCGCCGCACCAACCCTCACCTGAACCCGAACCCCACCCCGCTCCGGCACCACCAACGGCGCCGCAATCGTCACATCCTCCACCCGGTCACAGCCCGCCTGCTCACCGGCCCGCAACGCCAACTCCAGGAAACCAGTCCCCGGAAACACCACCGCACCCGCCACCACATGATCCCGCAACCACTCCTGCGAAACCAACGACAAACGCCCCGTCAACAGCAGCTCATCACCACCGGCCAACTCCACCGCCGCACCCAGCAACGGATGCCCCGCCGACCCCAGACCCAACGCACCCGGATCACCGAGCGTCGAGCCCGTGTCGCGGGACCAGAAGCGGCGTCGCTGGAACGCGTACGTCGGCAGGTCGACCCGCTCCTGCGCCGGATCGGCGGCCGTGACCTGGGGGAACGCCGTCTCCCAATGCACCGGCAGGCCACTTGCGTAGAGCTCGGCGAGGGCTGCGAGGAGGCTCTCGGGTTCCGGGCGGTCCTTGCGCAGGGCTGTGGCGAAGACGTGGGGGCCGCCGTCCAGGCAGCCCTGGGCCAGGGCCGTCAGCTGGCCGTCGGGGCCCAGCTCCAGAAGCCGGCCGGCCTTGCGCTCCTCCAGGGCCCGTATGCCGTCGGCGAAGCGGACCGGCCGACGGACGTGCCGTACCCAGTAGTCGGGGGAGGTCAGCTCGGCGGGGTCGGCCGGCCCACCGGTGACGTTGGAGATCACCGCGATGCGCGGGGAGTTGTAGGTGAGGCTTTCGGCCACGGCCCGGAAGCCGGCCAGCATCGGCTCCATCAGCGGGGAGTGGAAGGCGTGGCTGACCCGCAGCGCCGTCGTCTTGCGGTCCTGGGCGCGGAAGTGGGCGGCCACCTCCTCGACTGCCTCGGCCGTGCCCGAAATCACCACCGCCTGGGGGCCGTTGACCGCCGCGATGTCCACCTCGGCCTCCCGGCCGGACAGCAGCGGCAGTACCTCTTCTTCCGTGGCCTGGAGAGCGACCATCGCACCCCCTGCCGGGAGTGCCTGCATCAACCGGCCGCGGGCCACGACCAGACGGCAGGCGTCCCCCAGCGACCACACCCCCGCCACATGCGCCGCCGCCAACTCGCCCACCGAGTGCCCCATCAGCACGTCCGGTCGTACGCCCCACGACTCCAGCAGCCGGAACAGGGCCACTTCGAGGGCGAACAGGGCGGGCTGGGCGTACTCAGTGCGGTTCAGGCGCTCGGCGTCCTCGCCGAACACCACTTCCCGCAGACTGAACGGGAGTTCTGCGTCCACCGCGTCGAAGGACGCGGCGAAGACGGGGTACGTGTCGTACAACTCGCGGCCCATGCCGAGCCGTTGCGATCCCTGGCCGGCGAACAGGACCGCGAGCCGTCCGCCGGCCCGGACGGTACCCGTGACGGTGTGGGGGTGGGGCTCGCCGGTGGCCAGGGCTGCGAGGCCGGTGCGCAGGTCGTCCAGGGTGCGGCCGGTGATCACGGCCCGGTGTTCGAAGGCGGAGCGGGTCGTGACCAGGGCGCGGCCGATGCCGGCCCGGTCCGGATCTCGTTCGTCGTCGAGGTGGGTGAGCAGCCGTGCGGCCTGGGCGGTCAGTGCGGCGCGGCTGCGGCCGGAGAGGACCCAGGGCAGGGGGTGTTCGCCCGTGGGCCGCTCGGGGCCGGTCGTGGGAGACGCAGGCTTGTGCGCCACGTCCGCTTCGTTCGCCTCGCCCGTCGGGTCGCCGGGCTCCGGCGCGGGCGCCTCCTCGACGATCATATGGGCGTTGGTGCCGCTGATGCCGAAGGAGGAGACAGCCGCGCGGCGGGGCCGGTCGGCCTGGCCGGGCCACGGCTGCTCGCTGGTGAGCAGGCGGAGGTCGGCCGCCGTCCAGTCGATGTGCTGGGACGGCTCGTCGGCGTGCAGGGTGCGCGGCAGAAGGCCATGGCGCATGGCCAGCACCATCTTGATGATGCCGGCGACGCCTGCGGCGGCCTGGGTGTGGCCGATGTTCGACTTCACCGAGCCGAGCCACAGGGGCCGGTCCTCGGGCCGTGCGGCGCCGTAGGTGGCGAGCAGCGCCTCCGCCTCGATGGGGTCGCCGAGCGGGGTGCCGGTGCCGTGGGCCTCGATGGCGTCGATGTCCCCGGCGGACAGGCCGGCGTTGGCGAGGGCCGCGCGGATGACCCGTTCCTGGGCCGGACCGTTGGGGGCGGTGAGTCCGTTGGAGGCGCCGTCCTGGTTGACGGCGCTGCCGCGGATCACAGCGAGTACGGGATGGCCGTTGCGGCGGGCGTCGGAAAGGCGTTCCAGGAGCAGCATGCCGACGCCCTCGGCGGGTCCGAAGCCGTTGGCGGCGGCGGAGAACGCCTTGCACCGGCCGTCGGCGGCGAGCGCGCGCTGCCGTCCGAAGTCGACGAACATCTCGGGCCCGGACATGACGGTCACTCCGCCGCCGAGCGCCAGGTCGCACTCGCCGGAGCGCAGGGACCGTACCGCAAGGTGAAGGGCCACCAGAGACGACGAGCACGCCGTGTCGACGGTGACCGCGGGGCCCTCAAGGCCGAAGGAGTAGGCGATGCGGCCGGAGGCGACGCTGATGGTGCTGCCCGTGAGCAGATGGCCGCCGAGGTCGGCCTGGGAGTCGTGGGAGCGCGGCTGGTAGTCCTGGGCGATGGCGCCGACGAAGACGCCGGTGCCCGAGCCGCGCAGGGAGGCGGGGACGATGCCCGCGCGTTCGACGGTCTCCCAGGAGGTTTCCAGGAGCAGCCGCTGCTGCGGGTCCATGGCCTGGGCCTCGCGGGGCGAGATCTCGAAGAACTCGGCGTCGAAGAGCGGGGCGTCGTGCAGGAAGCCGCCCTCACGGACGTACGAGGTGCCGGGCCGCTCGGGGTCCGGGTCGTACAGCGCCTCCAGGTCCCAGCCGCGGTCGGCCGGGAACGGGGTGACGGCGTCGGTGCCGGAAGCCAGGAGGCGCCACAGGGCCTCGGGGGTGTCGGCCCGGTCGGGGAAGCGGCAGCCCATCGCCACGATCGCGACGGGTTCCTGCTGCTGTTCCTCGAGGTCCTGCAGACGCTTGCGTGTCTGACGAAGGTCGGCCGTGACCAGTTTGAGGTAGTCCCGCAGCTTCTCTTCGTTGCTCGCCATTCGATGCCACTTCCTAGGAGGAGCCCCCGAGGGGATCCGGAGACGTCGGGTCCTGAGCGGTCCGGGGTCGGTCGGGGTCAGGAAATGCCCAGCTCTTTGTTGATGAGGTCGAACATCTCGTCGTCCGTCGCTGATTCGAGTCCGGTTCCGGCCGTTGTCGTGCCGTCCGCGCCGCCCGTCCACCGGGTCAGCAGTTCCCGCAGTCGTGCGGTCACCTTGTCGTTCAGCCCGTCGTCGTCCGGTGCGCCGTCGGCGGCGGTGTCCACACCGGCCATGACAGCTTCGAGCTTGTCGAGTTCCGCGAGGAGGAGGTCCGCGGGGCGTGCCTCCGGCGGTGCGCACTGCTCCAGCAGGTACCGGGCGAGGACCGCGGGGGTCGGGTAGCTGAAGATCAGCGTGGCCCGCAGGGTGAGCCCGGTGGCCGTGCCGAGCCGGTTGCGCATCTCGACCGCGGTGAGCGAGTCGAAGCCGAGCGACTTGAAAGGCCGGTCGGCGTCGACCGCTTCGGGGTCGGAATGCCCGAGCACGGCCGCGGTGTGGGTGCGGACCAGGTCCAGGGCGGCCCGTTCCCTTTCCTCGGCGGGCAGCAGGCGCAGCTGCTCGGTGAACGGCACCGCCGTACCGCTGCCTCCGTCCTGGGCCCCGCCCGCGGTTGCGGAGGGGTCGGCCGCGGCCCGTCGGACCGGGGTCCGGGCCAGCGCCTTGAGCAGGGCGGGCGGCTCGGTGCCACGGCGTTCCAGACCGGCCAGGTCGAGGCGGGTGGGCAGCAGCAGCGCCTGATCGGCGGCGAGCGCCGCATCGAACAGGGCCAGGCCCTCCTCGGCGGGCAGCGGCGCGAGGCCCATGCGGCCGATCCGCCGGATGTCGGCGGCGCCGAGAGTGCCCGCCATGCCGGCGTCGGTGTCCCACAGGCCCCATGCCAGGGAGAGCGCGGGCAGTCCCTGGGCCCTGCGGTGATGGGCCAGGGTGTCCAGGAAGGCGTTGGCGGCGGCGTAGTTGGCCTGTCCCTGGCTGCCGAAGGTGGCGGCCACGGAGGAGAAGAGGACGAACGCCGACAGATGCAGGTCCCGGGTCAGTTCGTGCAGGTTCCAGGCGGCCTGGGCCTTGGGCCGCAGGACGCGGTCGACGCGGTCGGGCGTCATGGAGTCCAGGATGCCGTCGTCGAGGATGCCGGCCGCGTGGACGACCGCCGTGAGCGGGTGCTCGGCGGGGATCGCGGCCAGCTGCCCGGCAAGGGCGTCCCGGTCGGCGATGTCGCAGGCGGCGACGGTGACGGTGGCACCGAGGGCGCCCAGTTCCGCGGCGAGTTCGGCGGCGCCGGGTGCATCGGGGCCGCTGCGGCTGGTGAGCAGCAGATGCCGGACGCCGTGGCGGGTCACCAGGTGCCGGGCGAACAGTGCGCCGAGGGTGCCGGTGCCGCCGGTGATCAGGACGGTGCCGTGGGTACGGGTGTGCTCGGCGGTACGTCCGTCGCGCGTGCCCTCTGCGGTGCCTCCCTCGTCGGCAGGGGTATGGGCCAGGTCGACCGGCACCTCGGGAACGGTGAGGACGATCTTGCCGGTGTGCCGGGCCTGGCTGAGGTACCGGAACGCCTCCGGGGCCCGCCGCACGTCCCACGTGGTGACGGGCAGCGGGCGCAGCGCACGCTGTTCGAACAGCGCGAGCACGTTCGTGAGCATCTCGGCGGTGTGGTCGGGGTCGACGTCCCTGAGGTCGAACGCCCGGTACACCACCCCGGGGTGCTCGGCGGCGACGGTCTGCGCGTCGCGCAGGTCGGTCTTGCCCATCTCGATGAACCGACCGCCGCGCGGCAGCAGCCGGAACGACGCGTCGATCAGTTCCCGGGCGAGGGAGTTGAGGACGACGTCCATGCCGCGTCCATCGGTCACGCGGAGGAACTTCTGCTCGAAGTCCGTGTCGCGCGAGGAGGCGATGTGGTCGTCGTCCAGGCCCATCGCCCGCAGCGTCTCCCACTTGGCCGGGGAGGCGGTGGCGAAGACCTCGGCTCCCAGGTGCCGGGCGAGCTGGACGGCGGCCATGCCCACGCCGCCGGTGCCCGCGTGGACCAGGACGGACTCACCGGGTTGGAGATGGGCGAGGTCCACCAGGCCGTGGTAGGCGCTGAGGAAGACGATGGGTGCGGCCGCGGCCTCGGTGAAGGACCAGTGGTCGGGCTGCCGGGTCAGCAGACGGTGATCGGTCACCGCGATCGGGCCGTACGCCCCGGAGAACAGTCCGAGCACTCGGTCGCCGGGGGCGAGGCCGGTGACACCTGGACCGGTCTCCAGGACGACGCCCGCGCCCTCACGGCCGGGCACCTCGCGGTCCAGCATGCCCAGGCAGACCAGGACGTCGCGGAAGTTGACGCCGGTGGCCCGCATCGCCACCCGTACCTGGCCGGGGGCGAGTGGTCCGGTGACCTCGGGGCAGCCGACCAGGGCCAGGCTGTCGAGGGTGCCGGGGGTGGTGACGTCCAGCCGCCACACGGGTTCGCCGGGCGGCGGGAGCAGCGCGCCGCCGGTGCCGGCCGGGGCCAGCCGGGGCACCTGGGCTACGCCGCCGCGGAGGGCGATCTGCGGCTCGCCGGAGGCGAGCGCCGGAACCAGGTCGATCGGGGTGTCGATCGGGGTGGGTACGCCGCTGTCTCCCTCGGCGAGGGTGACCTGGTCGGTGCGGGCGGGCGTCTGGGGCGCGAGGTCGAGCAGGACCAGACGTCCGGGGTGCTCCGACTGCGCCGAGCGGACGAGCCCCCAGACGGAGGCGGCCACCGGGTCGGTGAGCGCCCCGTCGCCGTCGGCGGGCACGGCCCCTCGTGTCACCAGTACCAGCCTGGCGGTGCCGAAGCGGGCGTCGGCGAGCCAGCTCTGCACCAGGGAGAGAGCGTCGTGCAGCACCGCCCTGGTGGCTTCCACGGTCGCCGACGCATCGGCGCCGTCCGCGCCGGATAGCGGGTGCCGGTCCTCGGCCGCGGAGGGACCGCAGGCGACGAGCACCGCGCCCGGCAGCGGCTCTCCCGCGTCGACCGCGGCCGCCAGCGCCGCGAGATCGTCGTAGTGACCGGCCGGAGCCTCGCCGAGCCCGGCGACCTCGTCTCCGACGACCGCCCACTGCACGGCCCGGTCGGAGAGGGAACCGGACGGTGCGGGCATGGCGCTCCAGTCCAGCCGGAACAGCGCGTCCCGCTGCCCGGCCGGGCCGCCGGCGACAGAAGCCAGCGCGTCGCTGCTCAACTCCCGCAGCGTGAGGGCGTCGACACGGGCGACGACGCGGCCCTCCGCGTCGGCGACGGTCAGCGTGATCGTGTCCTCGTCCACCGGCGACAGCAGCACCCGTACCGCGGACGCACCCACCGCAGTCAGCGAGGCACCGCTCCACGAGAACGGAAGCCGTACTCCGCCGGAGCCGACGGAGTCACTTGCGTCATCCGCCGACGTCCGCCCGGCGGCGAGCCAGGCGTGCAGTGTCGCGTCGAGCAGGGCCGGGTGGAGGCCATGGCGCCGGGCCTCGCCCTGTGCGTCGGCGGGCAGCCTGACGTCCGCGTAGACGTCGTCACCCTGCCGCCAGACGGCCCGCAGTCCCTGGAACACCGGGCCGTAGGCGTATCCCTCGTCCGCGAGCCGCTCGTAGAAGCCGTGCACTGGGACGGGGACCGCGTCGACCGGCGGCCAGCTCGTCAGGTCACGCGCCCCGCCGACGCCGTACGCCTCGTGGATGCGATCCGCGTCGTCGGTGCGGTCCGCATCGAGGAGGCCGGTGGCGTGACGCACCCAGCCCTGGGCAGCGGCGTCGGCCGCATCGGTCTGGGAGTAGACGGAGACGGTACGCCGTCCCGACTCGTCCGGGCCGCCGACGGCAACCTGGACACGTACACCGGCGTGCTCCGGGAGAACCAGCGGCGTCTCGAGCGTCAGGTCCGCCACACGGCCGCAGCCGACATGGAGGCCGGCCTGTAGTGCCAGTTCCAGGAAGCCCGTTCCCGGGAAGAGAACCGCGCCCGCCACGGTGTGGTCCTGCAGCCAGGGATGGGTCTTGAGGGAAATCCTGCCGGTGAGCAGGGCCCCTTCCCCTTCCGCCAGCGCGACTTGGGCACCGAGCAGCGGATGTCCGGAGGCCATGAGCCCGAGCCCGGCGGCGTCGGCCGTTGTGGTGCTCGGAGCGCCGGGCCAGAAGTACTGCCTCTGGAACGGGTATGTAGGCAGCTCGACCCGGCGTGCGCCGGTGCCGGCGAACACGGCCGGCCAGCGCAGCTCGGTGCCGCGGGCGTACAGGGCGGCCACGGCGTTCAGCAGCGTCCCGGGCCCGTCACGGTCCTTGCGCAGCGTGGGTACGAAGAGGGCCTGATCGGCGGGGTCGGCACCCGCTTCGGCCTGGGCCAGGGCGGTGAGCGTGCCGTCCGGGCCCAACTCCAGCCAGTTGACCGCCCCTTCGGCCCGGACCCGGCGGACACCGTCGGCGAACCGCACGGCGTGGCGGACGTGCCTCACCCAGTAGTCGGGCGTCATGAGGTCGGCGGCTTCGGCGAGGTCGCCGGTGAGCGCCGAGACGATCGTCGACTGCGGCCGGTCGTACGTCAGGCTCTCCGCGACCGTACGGAACTCGGCGAGCATCGGCTCCATCAGCGGGGAGTGGAAGGCGTGACTGACCCGCAGCCGGGTCGCCTTGCGGTCGAGGTCCCGGAAATGTGCGGCGATCTCCTCGACGGCCGCCTCGCTGCCCGCGACCACGGTCGCCTCCGCACCGTTGACGGCCGCGATGCCGACCTCGGACTCCCGGCCGGCCAGCAGCGGCAGCACCTCGTCCTCGGATGCCTGGAACGACACCATCGCACCGCCGGACGGCAGCGCCTGCATCAACCGGCCACGCGCCTCCACCAGTCGGCAGGCGTCGGCCAGCGACCACACTCCGGCGACATGCGCCGCGGCGAGTTCACCGATGGAGTGACCGAGCAGCACGTCCGGGCGCACGCCCCACGACTCCAGCAGCCGGAACAGGGCCACTTCGAGCGCGAAGAGGGCGGGCTGGGCGTACTCGGTACGGTTCAGCCGGTCCGCGTCCTCACCGAAGACGATCTCCCGCAGACTGAAGGGCAGTTCCGCGTCGACGGCGTCGAAGGCTTCGGCGAACGCCGGATACGTCTCGTACAGTTCCCGGCCCATGCCTAGGCGCTGGGAACCCTGTCCCGCGAAGAGGAACGCCGTGCGACCGCCGCCGGTGACCGCGGCGCCGGTGACCACGTGGCCGCCGGGCTCCTGCTGGGCCACCGCCTGGAGGCCATGCAGGGCCTGCTGCCGGTCGGCAGCCAGGACCACGGCGCGGTGCTCCAGTGCGGAACGCGTCGTGGCGAGGGACAGTGCGACATCGCCGTGCGACAGGTCGGGGTCGGCCGACAGGAGGGCCGCCAGCTGCTCGGCCTGGGCGCGCAGCGCTCGTGGCTCCGCGGCGGAGAGAGGAAGAAGGATCGTACGGCCGTCCGTGCCGGGGGGAGGCACGGAGGCGGTTCGGCCGTCGGTAGTGGCAGAGACGGTGCCGGTGGCGCTGTCGGTCTCGTCCGTCGCGGCCTGTTCGAGGATGACGTGGGCGTTGGTGCCGCTGATACCGAACGACGACACACCCGCACGACGGGGCCGGTCCTGGGGCTGCGGCCACTCGACGTTCTCCGTCAGCAGGGTGATCTCCCCCGCCGTCCAGTCGACATGCGACGACGGCTCGTCCACGTGCAGGGTGCGCGGCAGCAGGCCATGGCGCATCGCCATCACCATCTTGATGACACCGCCCACACCGGCCGCCGCCTGCATGTGACCGACGTTCGACTTCAACGAACCCAGCCACAGAGGCCGTTCACGATCCTGACCGTAGGTGGCAAGGAGGGCCTGGGCCTCGATCGGGTCACCCAACGGGGTCCCCGTGCCGTGTGCCTCGACGGCGTCGATGTCGGCGGGCTTGAGCCCCGCCCCCGCCAGAGCCTGACGGATCACCCGCTGCTGCGAGGGACCGTTCGGCGCGGTCAGGCCGTTGCTCGCACCGTCCTGGTTGACCGCGGAACCCGCCACCACGGCCAGCACCCGGTGACCGTTGCGGCGCGCGTCCGACAGCCGCTCCACCAGCAGCAGGCCCACACCCTCGGACCAGGCCGTACCGTCCGCGCCGTCCGAGAACGCCTTGCACCGGCCGTCCGACGCCAGCCCCCGCTGCCGCGAGAACTCAAGGAAGGTTTCCGGGGTCGACATGACGGTCACACCGCCGGCCAGGGCCAGGTCGCATTCGCCGGAGCGCAGCGCCTGCACGGCCAGGTGAAGGGCGACCAGCGAGGACGAACACGCCGTGTCCACCGTCACCGCAGGACCCTCGAAACCGAAGGTGTAGGCGATACGGCCGGAGGCCACACTGCCGGTGTTACCGGTCATGAGGTAGCCGCCGGAGTCGAGCTCGCCCGCGCGCAGGAAGGAGCCGTAGTCCTGCGCCATGGCCCCGGCGAAGACGCCGGTACGGCTGCCACGCAGGGTCGCCGGGTCCATGCCCGCCCGCTCGAACACCTCCCACGACGTCTCCAGCAACAACCGCTGCTGCGGATCCATCGCCAGCGCCTCACGCGGCGAGATACCGAACAGCCCGGCATCGAACTTGGAGGCGTCGTAGAGGAAACCGCCCTCACGGACGTACGTCCGTCCCGGTGTGCCCGGCTCCGCGTCGTACAACCGGTCCAGGTCCCAGCCACGGTCGGTCGGGAAGTCACCGATGGCGTCGCCGCCCTCGCTGACCAGCCGCCAAAGCTCCTCGGGCGACGAGACGCCGCCGGGGAAGCGGCAGGCCATGCCCACGATCACCACCGGGTCGTCGCCCACACTGGTCGGCACGGGCAGCATCGCGTCGGCGGTGGCGAGGGCGGTGACGGCATCGGGCCCGCTGTCCTCCACCAGCTCCACGAGCACGAAGCGGGCCACGTCAGCCGGGGTCGGGTAATCGAAGACCAGGGTCGCGGGCAGACGCATCCCCGTGGCCGCGTTCAGCCGGTTGCGGAGTTCGACCGAGGTGAGGGAGTCGAAGCCGAGGTCCTTGAAGGTCTGTTCAGCCTCTACCTGTTGCGTCGAACCATGCCCCAGGACGGAGGCCGCCTGCGCCGATACGAAGTCCCGGAGGAAGCGCTCGCGGTCCACGGCGGACAGGGCAAGCAGCCGCTCCCGCAGGCCGGCCGTGTCGCTGCCCGATCCGATCTCGGCCTTGCGGCGTCCGCGGGGACGGACCAGGGTGCGCAGCAGCGGAGGAACGTCCTCCGCCGTCCGCCGGCGCAGTGCCGCAATGTCCAGCTCGACCGGCAGCACGGCGGCCCGTTCCATACCCGCGCCGAGCTCCAGCACGGTATCCAGGAGCCCGAGGCCCTGTTCGGGCCCCAGCGGAAGCATCCCGGTCCGCTCCAGGCGCCGCAGATCGGCTTCGGTCAGCTCGGCGGTCATGCCGGCGCCGGGTGCCCACGGGCCCCAGGCGAGGGCGGTCGCGGGCAGACCGGAGGCTCGCCGCAGGGCGGCGAACCCGTCGAGGAAGGCGTTGGCGGCGGCGTAGTTGGCCTGCCCGGCGCCACCGAATGTGCCCGCGACGGAGGAGAAGACCACGAACGTCGAAAGGTCCGCGTCGCGGGTCAGCTCGTGCAG
>NZ_JBEOZU010000072.1:0-52686 GCF_040298185.1 Streptomyces sp. NPDC001634
CTCCCCCACCTCCGCCTCCGCCCCCGCCGCCCGGGCGGCCCCGGGGCCACGACTGACCGGCCCGGCCCTCCCGCCGTCCGCTCCACGCCCGCACCCTGCGACTTCGCTGCCGCTCAAGGCTTATGTCATCTGCTCGCCACCCACTGTTCCGTGTCCGCTAGACGGACCGGACACGCGGAGGCACTGGGTGCCGGATACGGTGGAAACACCATGAGCGCTTCGCAGACCTCCGACGCCCCCACCCTCCTTGTCAAGATCTTCGGCAAGGACCGGCCCGGCCTGACCGCCGGCCTGTTCGGCATCCTGGCCACCTACAACGTCGACGTGGTCGACATCGAGCAGGTCGTCACCCGAGGCCGGTTGGTGCTCTGCGCCCTCGTGACCGAGCCCCCGTCCGGGCTCGAGGGCGATCTGCGGGCCACCGTCCACAGCTGGGCGGAGTCCAAGAAGATGCAGGCGGAGATCATCTCCGGTATCGGTGACAACCGTCCGCGCGGTCTGGGGCGTTCGCTCGTCACCGTCCTCGGCCACCCGCTCACCGCCAGGTCGACGTCCGCGATCGCCGCCCGTATCGCGGCGGCCGGCGGCAACATCGACCGTATCTTCCGGCTCGCCAAGTACCCCGTGACGGCAGTCGAGTTCGCCGTGTCCGGTGTGGAGACGGAGCCACTGCGCACCGCACTGGTGACCGACGCCGCGGCACTCGGTGTCGACGTCGCCGTCGTCGCGGCCGGTCTGCACCGGCGGGCACAGCGACTTGTCGTCATGGACGTGGACTCGACGCTCATCCAGGACGAGGTCATCGAACTGTTCGCCGCGCACGCCGGCTGCGAGGCGGAGGTCGCCGAGGTGACGGCCGCCGCCATGCGGGGCGAGCTGGACTTCGAACAGTCGCTGCACGCGCGTGTGGCGCTGCTCAAGGGGCTCGACGCGTCGGTGGTGGACAAGGTGCGGGCCGAGGTCCGGCTCACCCCGGGCGCGCGCACCCTGATCCGCACGCTGAAGCGGCTCGGCTTCCAAGTCGGCGTCGTCTCAGGCGGGTTCACCCAGGTCACGGACGATCTCAAGGAGCGGCTCGGGCTCGACTTCGCCCAGGCCAACACCCTGGAGATCGTCGACGGGAAGCTGACCGGCAAGGTCGTCGGGGAGATCGTGGACCGCGCGGGCAAGGCGCGGCTGCTGCGCCGGTTCGCCGCCGAGGCGGGCGTGCCGCTGGCGCAGACCGTGGCGATCGGCGACGGCGCCAACGACCTCGACATGCTGAATGCGGCCGGTCTGGGCGTCGCCTTCAACGCCAAGCCCGTCGTCCGCGAGGCCGCGCACACCGCGGTGAACTTCCCGTTCCTCGACACCGTCCTCTACCTGCTCGGCGTCACCCGGGAAGAGGTCGAGACGGCGGACATGCACGACGGCGCACGCTGAGGCCGCGCGTCGCCCACCGGGTCCGCACCCTCGTACGCCGCCGGGGCCCGGCACCTGTGCGGTGCCGGGCCCCGGCGTATTCCGTAGGGGGTTACTCGCTCGGCGCCCAGTTGTCGATCAGGGTGGCCACACCCGGCTCCAGTGACTTCCAGGAGCCTTCGAAGGAGAGCACGGCGAAGGCGGCGGCAGGGAAGCCGCGCCGGTTCATCCGCTCCCGGGCCTCCTCCTCGGCCGACCCGGAGAGGATCTCGGCGAGACCCTGGATGCCCGGGTTGTGACCGATCAGGATCACGTTCTGCGCGTCGTCGGGGGTTTCGTTGAGCACGGCGATCAGCTCGCCGGGCGAGGCCTCGTAGATCCGCTCCTCATAGACGGTTTTCGGCCGGTGCGGAAGCTCCTGGACCGCGAGCTTCCAGGTCTCGCGGGTGCGGGTCGCGGTGGAGCAGAGGGCCAGGTCGAAGGGGATGCCGGTGTCTGCCAGCTTGCGTCCGGCGACGGCGGCGTCCATACGGCCCCGGTCGGCGAGCGGACGCTCGTGGTCGGGCACCTGTGGCCAGTCGGCCTTCGCATGCCGGAAGAGGACAATCCTGCGGGGTTCTGCGGAGCTCATGGGTCCCAGCTTCGCATGAAACAGGCCAGAGAGCCGAGGGAGTTGGCGGCGCCGGGGGCCCGCCCCCCGTACCGGCGGCTCATCCGGCCCGCCGACCGCCCCCACCCGGTGTGAACAGGCCGTTGTCGCCGCCGGGCGGTCCCGGCGCGGCTCGCGCGGCGGGCGGGCGGTGTCACGGCGCGTGGTGCGTCACGACCTGCTGGACACGGTCGACGAGGTGGCTGAGGGCGGGGTCGCCGCCGGCGTGCGCGTCCGCCGGGTTGAGTATCAGCGCCAGCAGAACGGTGAAGGCGAGCGTGGGCAGCGCGAGGGCCCACCAGGGCAGCCGGATGTCGACGCCGCCCGTGGTCGCCGGGTGGGGCCGGGTGTGCGTGCGGGCCGACATGACTGCCTCCGTGGACTTCGAATGGCCGGTGGTCCGCTTCTCGCGGCCACACTTCGAAGGTACGGACTACGCTGCCCTCAACCCATCCGGTGATCCACCCACTTGACCCTGACACTTACCCCCTAGGGGATGGTGGGGCCAGCCCCACCCCCGGGTCGTGGGCGCGTCCCGTCACAGGGAGGCGAGCGTCACGGGCAGGGGCTCGTCACGGCGATGCGAGCGTCACTGGCAGGGGCTCGTCACGGCGATGCGAGCGTCACGGCGATGCGAGCGTCGCGATGACGGCGATGATCACGAAGATGGCGAAGAACGTGCCGAAGACGAGCAGCATCTTCTTCTGGCCGTTCTGGGGGTTCGGGTCGAGCACGGGCATACCGCCAGTTTCGCACCCCTCCCCCGCCCCGGTTCGGGCGGGGTCGGCCACAGCCGCGCTGCCGTCGCCCCGGCCTTCGCTCAGCGCAGCGCCTCGTCCTCCACCGTCCGGTCCCGGCCTGCCAGGACGCCCACCACGATCTGGGGGACCATCAGCCCGGCCATGAGGGCGAGCGGCAGGCCCCAGCCGCCGCTGTGCTGGTAGAGGACACCGACCAGCAGCGGCCCGGGGATCGACAGCAGATACCCGGTGCTCTGCGCGAACGCCGACAGCTTGGCCACGCCCGCACCCGTCCGGGCCCGCATCCCCACCATGGTCAGCGCCAGCGGGAAGGCGCAGTTGGAGACGCCGAGCAGCAGCGCCCAGGCCCAGGCGCCGCCCGCCGGGGCCCAGTACAGTCCCGCGTACCCGGCCAAACCGCACGCGCCGAGCGCGACCACGATCGGGCCCTGGTGCGGGAGCCGCGTCGCCAGCCGCGGGATGACGAAGGCGAGGGGCACGCCCATCACCATCGTGACGGCCAGGAGCACCCCGGCCGTGCCGGCGGGCACCCCGGCGTCACGGAAGATCTGCGCCATCCAGCCCATCGTGATGTACGCGGCGGTGGCCTGGAGCCCGAAGAAGACGGCCAGTGCCCACGCGGTACGGCTCCGGGTGATGCGCAGCCCGTCGGTCTCAGCGGGGACGGAGGCCGCGGTGGGGGCGCTCCCCGCGGAACCGGCACCCCGCGCGCGTACGAACGGAATCCACGGCAGCACGGCCACCGCCGGCAGGACCGCCCAGACGGCGAGCCCCGACTGCCAGCTTCCGCCCAGCGCATCGGTCACCGGCACCGTCACCGCCGCCGCGGCCGATGTGCCCAGGGCGAGCGCCATCGAGTACAGGCCCGTCATCGAGCCCACCCGGTCG
Organism: Streptomyces sp. NPDC001634; assembly: GCF_040298185.1. NCBI lineage: Bacteria > Bacillati > Actinomycetota > Actinomycetes > Kitasatosporales > Streptomycetaceae > Streptomyces > Streptomyces sp. NPDC001634. The sequence goes on from NZ_JBEOZU010000072.1 coordinate 3,700, forward strand.
GGGAACCAGCGCTTGACGATCACCGGCATCAGGACGTTGCTGACGGCGATGCCCATCAGGGCGAGCGCACTGGCCACCAGGAAGCCGGCCGTGTTCCCGGCGTACGGGCGGATGACCAGCCCTGCGGTGATCGCGACCATCCCGGCGCATACCACCGTGCCCGGTCCGAAGCGGCGGGCGAGACGCGGCGCCATGACGCCGAAGACGCCGAAGCAGAGCGGCGGGACGGAGGTGAGCAGTCCCGCGACGGTGCCGCTCATGCCGAGCCCGTGACGCACCTCTTCGAGGACGGCGCCGAGGCTGGTGATGGCGGGCCTCAGGTTGAGCGCGGCAAGGACGATGCCGACGACCATCAGCCGCGTCGTCCACGCGCGCGTGGCCGCCTTCCCGGCTTCTGTCCCCGTGCCTGCGGAACTGCGTATCGGTGCGGACGTCAGCGTCCCGGTCTCCCTGTCTGCCATAGCACCATCATAGAATCATAGGATGATTGGTCCGCCAATACCCTTGCGTTACGCTCCGGATCATCCGGCCCTGCACACAGGCCCCCACGAAGGACCGTCATGCCGCTGAGCCATCCCCGTCGATCCGCACTGTCCGAGCAGGTCATCGCCGAACTGCGGAACCAGATCACGTCGGGCGAATGGCCGGTGGGCTCCCGCATCCCCACCGAGCCCGAGCTGGTCGAGCAGCTCGGGGTCGCCCGCAACACGGTCCGCGAGGCCGTCCGCGCGCTCGCGCACAACGGCCTGCTGAACATCCGCCAGGGGTCCGGCACCTACGTGGTGGCGACCAGCGAGCTGGCGGGCGTGATGCACCGCCGGTTCGCCGACGCCGACCCGAACCACATCGCCGAGCTGCGTTCCACCCTCGAGTCGGGCGCCGCCCAGCTGGCCGCCGAGCGGCGGACCGAGCGCGACCTCAAGCAGCTGGACACGCTCCTCCTGCGCCGCAACGAGGCCTGGGAGTCCGGGGACACGGAGGCGTTCGTGACCGCGGACGCGACGTTCCACATGGCCGTGGTGGCCGCCTCCCACAACGACGTGATGACGGCGATGTACGCGGACCTGGGCGAGGTGCTGCGGGACTGGCTGCGCGACGACGTCGGCGAGGAGCTGACACCGGAGACGTACATGGACCACACGGGGCTCGTGGACGCGATCCGTGCGGGTGACGCGGCCGCGGCGGCCGCGGAGGCGGCGAGCTATCCGTTCGGGTGCCGTCCGGGGCGCGCGAAGTCCGCCGGCCGCTGACCGCGGCTCACTTCGCGTGGTCGACCCACGCCGAGCGGACCTCCTCCCAGCACCGGCCGGTCAGCCGTACGGTCATCGCGGGCCCGGCGTCGACCGGGGCGGAGTCGGTGTCGAGGTCCCACCAGCGGTCGCACTCGATGTGCAGGGTCACGTGATCGGTGTCGGGATAGGGGTTGTGGCAGTACGCGACGACATGCGAGCCGGTCACCCGGACACGGCAGTCGGCCCCGAAGGGTTGCGGGTCGGGGGCCTTGCCGGCCTTCACGCCCGCGTCCGGAACGGCGTGCTTCACGCGCGCGTGCGGGACGGCGTCATACGGCAGGGCCATCACCAGCGAGGCGCCGACGAGGAACGGGGCGATACGGCGGGACAGGCGCACAACGGGACCTCCTGGGCCGTACGGCTGCGGGGCGGTGCGTACTCCCAGCGTGCGGGGCGGGGGGTCCCGAACGCCCGGTCAGGTACTCCGAACGGGCGACGCCCCGCTCGCCGCGCGGAGCGGGAAACGGGGCATCGACCTCGTACGACAGGGCGAAGGGCGTGCGTAAGTGATTGCGCAAGCGGTTACGCGCCGTTCGGGGACACTCAGGCGCCGATGGCGTGCAGACCGCCGTCCACGTGGATGATCTCGCCCGTGGTCTTCGGGAACCAGTCGCTCAGCAGGGCGACCACGCCACGGCCGGCCGGCTCGGGGTCCTTGAGGTCCCACTCCAGCGGGGAGCGGCTGTCCCACACGGAGGCCAGCTCGGAGAAGCCCGGGATGGACTTGGCTGCCATGGAGCCGATCGGGCCCGCGGAGATGAGGTTGCAGCGGATGTTCTGCTTGCCCAGGTCGCGCGCCATGTAGCGGTTGGTGGCCTCCAGGGCGGCCTTGGCGGGCCCCATCCAGTCGTACTGCGGCCAGGCGAACTGCGCATCGAAGGTGAGGCCGACGACCGAGCCGCCGTTCTGCATCAGCGGCAGGCAGGCCATGGTCAGCGACTTCAGGGAGTACGCCGAGACATGCATGGCGGTGGCCACGGACTCGAACGGCGTGTTGAGGAAGTTGCCGCCCAGGGCGTCCTGCGGGGCGAACCCGATGGAGTGCACGACGCCGTCGAGGCCGCCCAGCTCCTCGCCGACGACGTCGGCCAGGCGCCCGAGGTGCTCGTCGTTGGTGACATCGAGCTCGATGACCTTGGTCGGCTTGGGAAGCTTCTTGGCGATGCGCTCGGTCAGCGTCGGCCGCGGGAACGCGGTCAGGATGATCTCGGCGCCCTGCTCCTGGGCCAGCTTCGCGGTGTGGAACGCGATGGAGGACTCCATCAGCACACCGGTGATCAGGACGCGCTTGCCCTCGAGAATTCCGCTCATGGTGATCAGTGACCCATTCCCAGTCCGCCGTCAACGGGAATGACGGCTCCAGTGATGTACGAGGCGTCGTCGGAGGCGAGGAACCGCACCGCTGCGGCGATCTCCTCGGGCTGCGCGTACCGGCCGAGCGGCACCTGCGACACGATGCCGGCGCGCTGCTCGTCGGTGAGCACCTTGGTCATGTCGGTGTCGACGAAGCCGGGCGCGACGACATTGAAGGTGATGTTGCGGGAGCCCAGCTCACGGGCGAGGGAGCGCGCGAAGCCGACCAGGGCGGCCTTGGAGGCCGCGTAGTTCGCCTGCCCGGCGGAGCCGAGCAGCCCCACGACCGACGAGATCAGCACCACGCGGCCCTTCTTGGCGCGCAGCATGCCGCGGTTGGCGCGCTTGACGACGCGGAACGCGCCGACGAGGTTGGTGTCGATGACCGAGGTGAAGTCCTCCTCGCTCATGCGCATCAGCAGCTGGTCCTTGGTGACGCCGGCGTTGGCGACAAGGACCTCGACCGGGCCGTGCTCGGTCTCGATCTCCTTGTAGGCCTGCTCCACCTGCTCGGTGTCGGTGATGTCGCACTTGACCGCGAGGAAGCCGGCCGGCGGTTCACCCGAGCGGTATGTGATCGCGACCTTGTCGCCTGCGTCGGCGAACGCGCGGGCGATGGCGAGGCCGATGCCCCGGTTGCCTCCAGTGACGAGAACCGAGCGGCTCAACGGATCACCCTTTCGATAGCGGTCTGTAACCCCTGCAGAACAGGTGCCTTCGTCGAAAACCTATCGGTCCCGCTCGCCGCAGGGGCAATCGGGCACCGACAGTGACGTAGGGGACTCGCTGTCGGATCCCTACAGAAGTGCGGCCTTGACAGGCCCCGAGACGGTCACCGGACGCAAAGGTCCGGCCGTCGGGCGGAAAAATGTGGTCCGTCCGCCCGCTCCCACGACATGATCGGACCCGACAGGCAACGACAGCAGGGAGACCTCCGTGCCTCATTCCATCGACGAAGCCTTCACGGCACTGCCGCTGCGGGCCCTGGCCGACGCCGCGCTGGCACGCGCGCGGGCGCTGGGGGCACAGCACGCGGACTTCCGGTTCGAGCGGGTGCGCAGTGCCGCATGGCGGTTGCGCGACGGCAAGCCCTCGGGGTCGTCGGACACGACCGACCTGGGGTACGCGGTGCGGGTCGTGCACGGGGGGACCTGGGGGTTCGCATCGGGGGTCGATCTGACGCAGGACGCCGCCGCCAAGGTTGCATCGCAGGCGGTGGCGATGGCCAAGCTGTCGGCTCAGGTGATCAAGGCCGCGGGATCCGACGAACGCGTGGAGCTCGCGGACGAGCCGGTGCACGCCGAGAAGACCTGGGTCTCGTCGTACGAGATCGATCCCTTCACCGTGCCCGACGAGGAGAAGACGGGGCTGCTGGCCGACTGGAGCGCGCGGCTGCTCGCGGCCGCGGGCGTCAACCACGTCGACGCCTCCCTGCTGACGGTCCACGAGAACAAGTTCTACGCCGACACCGCCGGGACCGTGACCACCCAGCAGCGTGTGCGGCTGCACCCGCAGCTCACCGCGGTCTCCGTCGACGAGTCGACCGGCGAGTTCGACTCGATGCGCACCCTCGCGCCGCCTGTCGGCCGCGGCTGGGAGTACCTGACCGGCACCGGCTGGGACTGGGACTCCGAGCTGGAGCAGATCCCGGAGCTGCTCGCCGAGAAGATGCGCGCGCCGAGCGTCGAGGCGGGCGTGTACGACCTGGTCGTCGACCCGTCCAACCTGTGGCTGACCATCCACGAGTCCATCGGGCACGCCACCGAGCTGGACCGGGCGCTCGGGTACGAGGCCGCGTACGCGGGCACCTCCTTCGCCACCTTCGACAAGCTGGGCAAGCTGAAGTACGGCTCCGAGCTGATGAACGTCACCGGCGACCGCACCGCCGAGCACGGCCTCGCGACGATCGGGTACGACGACGAAGGCGTCGAGGGCCAGTCCTGGGACCTCGTCAAGGACGGGAGGCTGGTCGGCTACCAGCTGGACCGGCGCATCGCCAGGCTGACCGGGTTCGAGCGGTCCAACGGGTGCGCATACGCCGACTCGCCCTCGCACGTTCCGGTGCAGCGCATGGCCAACGTGTCGCTGCAGCCGGATCCGGCCGGGCTGTCCACCGAGGACCTGATCGGAGGCGTGGACCGCGGGATCTACGTCGTGGGTGACCGGTCCTGGTCGATCGACATGCAGCGGTACAACTTCCAGTTCACCGGCCAGCGGTTCTTCAAGATCGAGAATGGCCGGCTCACCGGTCAGCTGCGGGATGTCGCGTACCAGGCGACGACCACCGACTTCTGGGGCTCCATGGCGGCCGTCGGCGGCCCCCAGACGTACGTCCTCGGCGGCGCCTTCAACTGCGGCAAGGCCCAGCCGGGCCAGGTCGCGGCCGTGTCACACGGCTGCCCGGCGGCCCTCTTCAAGGGCGTCAACATCCTCAACACCACGCAGGAGGCCGGCCGATGAGCGCCCGTAGCAACAAGCCGCACGAGATCGTCGAGCGTGCCCTCGAACTGTCCCGCGCGGACGGGTGTGTCGTCATCGCCGACGAGCACTCCACCGCCAATCTGCGCTGGGCGGGCAACGCGCTGACCACGAACGGGGTCACGCGCGGGCGCACTCTCACCGTCATCGCGACCGTCGACGGCAAGGAGGGCACGGCGTCCGGGGTCGTCTCCCGCTCGGCCGTGACTCCCGACAAGCTGGAGTCTCTGGTCCAGGCCGCGGAGGCCGCCGCCCGTGGCGCGGGCCCCGCCGAGGACGCGCAGCCACTGGTGACGGGCGTGCCCGAGACTCCGGACTTCACGGACGCGCCCGCCGAGACCTCGTCCGCCGTCTTCGCTGACTTCGCGCCGGCGCTCGGCGAGTCGTTCGCACGCGCGCGTGCGGGCGGCCGCGAGCTGTACGGCTTCGCCAACCACGAACTCGTCTCGACATATGTCGGTACGTCGACGGGGCTGCGCCTGCGTCACGACCAGCCCAACGGCACGCTGGAGCTCAACGCCAAGTCGCCGGACCGTACGCGCTCGGCGTGGGCGGGGCGTTCGACCCGGGACTTCAAGGACGTCGACCCGGCCGCCCTGGACGCGGAGCTGGCCCAGCGGCTGGCCTGGGCGGAGCGCCGGATCGAGCTGCCCGCCGGCCGGTACGAGACGCTGCTGCCGCCCACCGCGGTGGCAGACCTGCTGATCTACCAGATGTGGTCGGCGGCGGCCCGGGACGCAGCCGAGGGCCGCACGGTCTTCAGCAAGCCCGGTGGCGGCACGCGCGTCGGCGAGAAACTCTCCGAGCTTCCGCTGACCCTGCGCAGCGATCCGAACGAGCCCGGCCTGGAGACCGCACCCTTCGTCATCGCGCATGCTTCCGGCGACGACGCGTCGGTGTTCGACAACGGGCTGCCGCTGGGAGCCACCGAGTGGATCAGCCGCGGCGAGCTGAAGCACCTGACGTCCACCCGGCACAGCGCGGGCCTGACCGGCCTTCCGCTCGCGCCCTCCATCGGGAATCTGATCCTGGACGGCGGCGCCGACCGGTCCCTGGAGGATATGGTCGCGAACACGGAGCGCGGACTGCTGCTGACCTGCCTGTGGTACATCCGCGAGGTCGACCCGGCGACCCTGCTGCTCACCGGCCTGACCCGGGACGGTGTGTACCTGGTCGAGAACGGCGAGGTCACCGGCGAGGTCAACAACTTCCGCTTCAATGAATCCCCTGTCGACCTGCTGGGCCGCGCCGCCGAGGCCGGGCGCACGGAGAAGACGCTGCCGCGCGAATGGAGCGACTGGTTCACCCGCGCCGCGATGCCTCCGGTGCGGGTGCCCGACTTCAATATGAGCTCTGTCAGTCAGGGCGTATAACCTCGTACTCGGCTGTCACCCGACTGCCCGAAGATCATCCAAGGAGACGCGAGAACCGTGACGGACATCGTCGACGAGCTGAAGTGGCGCGGGCTGTTCGCCCTGTCCACTGACGAGGACGCTTTGCGCAAGGCGTTCGCGGACGGCCCCGTCACGTTCTATTGCGGCTTCGACCCGACCGCGCCGTCCCTGCACGTGGGACACCTGGTGCAGGTGCTCACCGTGCGCCGGCTCCAGCAGGCCGGCCACCGGCCGCTGGCGCTGGTGGGCGGCGCGACGGGCCTGATCGGCGACCCGCGCCCGACCGCGGAGCGCACGCTGAACGACCCGGAGACGGTGGCCGGCTGGGTCGAGAAGCTGCGTCGTCAGATCGAGCCGTTCCTCTCCTTCGAGGGGGAGAACGCGGCCGTGATGGTGAACAACCTCGACTGGACCGCGGGGCTGTCCGCCATCGAGTTCCTCCGGGACATCGGCAAGCACTTCCGCGTCAACAAGATGCTGACGAAGGACTCCGTGTCCCGGCGCCTGGAGTCCTCCGAGGGCATCAGCTACACGGAGTTCAGCTACCAGATCCTGCAGGGCATGGACTTCCTGCAGCTCTACCGGAGGTACGGCTGCACGCTCCAGCAGGGCGGCAGCGACCAGTGGGGCAACCTCACGGCCGGGCTCGACCTGATCCACAAGCTGGAGCCGCACACCGAGGTGCACGCGCTGGCCACCCCGCTGATGACCAAGGCGGACGGCACCAAGTTCGGCAAGACCGAGGGCGGCGCCGTCTGGCTCGACCCGGAGATGACGACGCCGTACGCGTTCTACCAGTTCTGGCTGAACGTGGACGACCGGGACATCTCGCAGTACATGCGGATCCTGTCCTTCAAGTCCCGCGAGGAACTGGAGGAGCTGGAGCAGCAGACCGAGGAGCGTCCGCAGGCCCGTGCCGCACAGCGTGCGCTGGCCGAGGAGCTGACGACGCTGGTGCACGGAGCGGACCAGACGGCCGCCGTGATCGCCGCGTCCAAGGCCCTCTTCGGCCAGGGCGACCTGGCCGAGCTGGACGGCAGGACGCTGGCCGCGGCCCTCTCCGAGGTGCCGCACATCGAGGTCACCGAGCTTTCCCCGGTCGTGGACCTCTTCGCGGAGGTCGGCCTGGTTCCCAGCAAGTCCGCCGCACGGCGCACGGTGAAGGAGGGCGGCGCGTACGTGAACAACGTCAAGGTGACCGCCGAGGACGCCGTCCCCGCCAAGGAGGACCTGCTGCACGACCGCTGGCTTGTGCTGCGCCGCGGCAAGAAGAACCTGGCCGCGGTCGAGGTCACGGGCGTCTGAACCACGGCCGTACGCATGCGCAAGGGGGCGGTCCCGCTGCGGGCCGCCCCCTTCCCCGTACGGTCATGCTCTCTCCTTGCTGCCCTTCGCCGCCGTGTAGGCCATCTCACCGAGGAAGACGAGGACGACCGCGGCGGCGAGCTGGAGGCCGTGGCGGCCCCAGTCGATGCCACGGGTCTCCGCGATGCCGAGGCCGCGGGCGATCGCGTTGCCGGCGATGCCGCCGATCATGCCCATGAGGGTGGTCAGCCAGAGCGGGCTGTGCTGCTTGCCCGGCAGGATCAGCTTGGCCAGCAGGCCCAGCACGAATCCGACGATGATCGCCCACAACCAGCCCATGACTGCCTCCTCGTACGGCTCGACGTGAGCAGTACGCCCAGTTTCTGGCTGTCCGCCATACGGCGCATGTCGGGCAGACCCGTACGCGGTAGTGCGCAGCACGTTCGCCCAGGCAGGAGGTGCCCCGCTCTCGAAGGCGACGGAGGCGCGGCGTAACGTTATGAATGTTCGGACTCGGCTCCTGACCGGGTACGGATCAGGTACGGGCCGGGGAGAGTCCGAGGCAGGCGGGTGGTGGAATGTGATGCGGAAGCTGAACAACGTCGGTAACGCTCAGGTGTTCCGGATCACTGGTGCCCGGCAGGGTCTCGAGGCGGATGTGCGCGGGCGGCAGCGCCGTTACGTCATCTCGATGAGCGTGCGCACGGTCTCGGTGGTCCTTGCAGCCACCCTGTGGAACGTGTCCCGTCCCGTCGCCGTGGTTGCGCTGGTCCTGGGTGCTGTCCTCCCCTACATCGCCGTCGTCATCGCCAACGCCGGACGCGAGAACGCGCCCTCGCTCCCCTCTTCGTTCATCAATGTCCCGACGCGCCCGATGATCGCCCCGCCGACCGGCGAGGGCACCGCTCGTTCGAGTGAAGCCGCAAGCGGCGGAGGCTTCACGGAATCCGAGCCGGAAGACGTCCCGGTGGAGCCCGCGGGGGGAATCCGGAGCGAGCAGCGCGAGCGGACCTGACCACGGCGGATTGCCCGGATGCGGAATCGCACCCCGCACCAAGCTCAGGAAAAGCTCAGATCAATCATGTTGTTCCAGTGCCGGGCAGCGGGTTACCCGTGACATACTTCGTACGCGCTCCGCATCCCCCGTCGGAGCGACAGACCGACGCCGGGCAGCTCCCCCCGTGGCTGCTCGGCGTCGCCTTTGGTGAGCACGCTAGGGTCGTGGATGTGATTGGCCCTGATCCCGACTCGCCCATGTGTTCCGCCAAGGGGTGCCGTGCCGACGCCGTATGGGTGCTCGCCTGGAACAACCCGAAGCTGCACACGCCCGAGCGCCGCAAGACATGGCTGGCGTGCGAGGAGCACCGCGAGTACCTGTCGAAGTTCCTCGGCGTCCGAGGGTTTCTGAAGGACGTCGTCAAACTGGAGGACTGGGAGTCCCCCGGGACCGACTGACGCACCGGCGGGCCGCATCACCCCCCGATCGCCGACATCGGCCTCTCCGGCTGGAGGAACGACGGATCGTCCAGCCCCGAGCCCGCCTTCTTGCCCCACATCGCCAGGCGCCAGATGCGGGCGATCTCCTCGTCGGGGGCACCGGAGCGGAGGGCGCCGCGCAGATCGGTCTCCTCGGTGGCGAACAGGCAGGTGCGTATCTGCCCGTCGGCCGTCAGCCGCGTACGGTCGCAGGCCGCGCAGAACGGGCGGGTGACCGAGGCGATCACGCCGACGCGGTGCGGACCGCCGTCGACGATCCAGCGCTCGGCCGGGGCGGAGCCGCGTTCCCCGGCGCCCTCCGGGGTCAGCTCGAAGCGCTCACGCAGCGAGGCCAGGATGTCCCCCGCGGTGACCATGCCCTCCCGCTTCCAGCCGTGCTGGGCGTCCAGGGGCATCTGCTCGATGAACCGCAGCTCGTAGTCGTGCTCGACGGCCCAGGCGAGCAGGTCCGGGGCCTCGTCGTCGTTCAGGCCCGGCATCAGGACGGAGTTGACCTTGACGGGGGTCAGGCCCGCCTCACGGGCGGCGTGGAGGCCGTCGATGACGTCCTGGTGGCGGTCCCGGCGGGTGAGGGATTTGAAGACGTCCGGTCGCAGGGTGTCCAGCGAGACGTTGACCCGGTCCAGTCCCGCCGCCTTCAGGGCCGTCGCCGTGCGCTTGAGGCCGATGCCGTTCGTGGTGAGGGACATCTGGGGGCGCGGCTGCAGTGCGGCGACGCGCTCCACTATCCCGACCAGGCCGGGGCGCAGCAGCGGCTCACCTCCCGTGAAGCGGACCTCCTTGATGCCCAGGGAGGTGACCGCGATGTCGATCAGACGGACGATCTCGTCGTCAGTCAGCAGATCGGGCTTGGCAAGCCACTGCAGGCCCTCTTCGGGCATACAGTACGAACACCTCAGATTGCACCGGTCGGTCAGCGAAACCCTCAGGTCGGTGGCCACCCGGCCGTAGGTGTCGATGAGCACGTGGGCCCCCTCCCTCTTCGCGGATCACGCATTTTCCGTCACTTGCGAGCCTACGTGACCCCACTGACAACGACAGCGGCCGGATCCCACGAGCCGCGACGCGGCCGCGTCGTAGATCCCTACGACGCGGCCGTCGGTACGGGCGGGTCAGTGCGCCCCGGTGCCGGTCAGGGACCGCACCTCCAGCTCCGCGTATTTTCCGGCGTCCGGCTCCTCCTTCGACAGGAGCGTGCCGACGACGCCCAGAAGGAAGCCGACCGGGATGGAGATGATGCCCGGGTTCTCCAGCGGGAACCAGTGGAAGTCGACGTGCGGGAACATCGACGACTCCTTGCCGGAGACCACCGGCGAGAACAGCACCAGGCCGACGGCGGTGACCAGACCGCCGTAGATCGACCACAGGGCGCCGCTGGTGGTGAACCTCTTCCAGAACAGGCTGTAGAGGATCGTCGGCAGGTTGGCGGAGGCGGCGACCGCGAAGGCGAGGGCGACCAGGCCGGCCACGTTCAGGTCGCGGGCGAGGGCTCCCAGGGCGATGGAGACGGCGCCGATGCCGACCGTCGCCCAGCGGGCCGCGCTGACCTCCTGCTTCTCACTGGCCTGGCCCCGCTTGATGACGTTCGCGTAGATGTCGTGCGCGAACGACGAGGACGAGGCCAGGGTCAGCCCCGCGACCACCGCGAGGATCGTGGCGAAGGCGACCGCGGAGATGCTGGCCAGCAGAATCGCGCCCCAGTTGGAGTCGACGCCGCCCAGGTGCAGGGCGAGCAGGGGGGCCGCCGTGTTGCCCGCCTTGTTGGACGCGATGATCTCGTCCGGTTTGATCAGAGCGGCGGCGCCGAAGCCGAGGGCGAGGGTCATCAGGTAGAAGGCGCCGATGAGGCCGATCGCCCAGTTCACGGACTTCCGGGCGGCCTTGGCGGTGGGCACCGTGTAGAAGCGGATCAGGATGTGCGGCAGGCCGGCGGTGCCGAGCACCAGGGCGATGCCGAGCGAGATGAAGTCCAGCTTCGTCGTGCCGGTGGCGCCGTACTTCAGGCCGGGCTCCAGGAAGGCCGAGCCCTTGCCGCTGTTGTCGGCGGCCTTGCCGAGCAGGTCGGAGATGTTGAAGTGGAACTTCAGCAGCACCAGGAAGGTCAGCAGCAGGGCGCCCGCGATCAGCAGCACGGCCTTGACCATCTGCACCCAGGTGGTGCCCTTCATGCCGCCGATGGTGACGTACACGATCATCAGGACGCCGACGAGGGCGACGATGCCGATCTTGCCGCCGTCGCTGGTGATGCCGAGCAGCAGCGAGACCAGCACACCCGCGCCCGCCATCTGGGCGAGCAGGTAGAAGATCGACACGACGATCGTGGAGGTGCCGGCAGCCGTACGGACCGGGCGCTGGCGCATGCGGTACGCCAGCACGTCGCCCATGGTGTAGCGGCCGGAGTTGCGCAGCGGCTCGGCGACCAGCAGCAGGGCCACCAGCCAGGCGACCAGGAAGCCGATCGAGTACAGGAAGCCGTCGTACCCGAAGAGGGCGATCGCGCCCGCGATGCCGAGGAAGGACGCCGCGGACATGTAGTCGCCGGAGACGGCGAGGCCGTTCTGGAAGGCGGTGAACTGGCGGCCGCCGGCGTAGAAGTCGGCGGCGCTCCTGGTCTGGCGGCCCGCCCACACGGTGATGACGAGGGTCGCGGCGACGAACACCGCGAACAGGGTGACGATCAGCGGCCGGTGCTTGCTCGCCTCACCGGCGGCCAGGACGAGTGCGGGGCTCATGCGTCGCCCTCCATCCGGGACTTGATGGCCTCGGCCCTGGGGTCGAGCTTGGCGGCGGCGTGCCGCGAGTACCACCACGCGATCAGGAACGTGGTGAGGAACTGGGCGAGGCCGAGCACCAGGGCGACGTTGATGTTGCCGATGAGCTTGGTGCCCATGAAATCGCCCGCATAGTTCGACAACAGGACGTAGACGAGGTACCAGGCGATGAACGCCACGGTCAGCGGAAAGGCGAACGAGCGGTGGGAGCGGCGCAGTTCACCGAATTCGGCGCTCTCCTGTACCGCGGTGAACTCCTCGGTGGACGGGAGGCCGGCTCCGGTCGTCGAGGGGGGAGGTGCGTCGGTAGCCACGGTGTCTCCTCGCGTTGCGGGTACGGGCATGCGGTTCTGACCTCACAGTGACGTGGATCACGTAGCTGATTGCGACGCTACTGCTCCGTTGCGTGATCCAACAGGGGGCCTCGATCGTCCTCGTGCTCCCTGCCCAAGGGCACGGCGCCACGCGTGGACCGGTTCAACTCCCTTTACTTTTTTCGTACCTCCTCCAAGGAAGTCATTGCTGACCAGTCCGGACGACAGATAGCTTCGCCTCTGCACCACCCGTCATGTACCTGCCGGACGCCACCCGCGGTCCGGCTCGTTCACGTTTTCGGATGTTGTGGAGATCCCATGGCTCATCTGCGTTCCAGACGCCGACTCGCCCTCGCCGTACCGGTCGTGCTGTCCCTCACCGCCTCCCTGGGCTTCCTGCCGGGTGCCGCATCGGCGGCCCCGCGCACCGCCGCCACCGCACAGACCGCCGAGGGACCCGAACTCGCCTACGTGGTCAACGCGAAGACGGACCATCACACGATCGCGACGGTGCAGCAGGCAATAGCCGAGGCCGGCGGCACGATCGTGGTGACGTACGACAGAATCGGTGTGATCGTCGTCCACTCCGCAAACCCGGACTTCGCCAAGACCCTCCGTACGGTCCCCGGGGTGCAGTCCGCAGGCGCGACCCGGACCGCGCCGCTGACCGCCGCGGGCACGACGGACGAGGGCGCCGCGCAGTACCTGACGAAGGCGGAGGCGGCGAAGATCACGAGCGCCTCGGCAACCGCGGGCGACAGCGAGCCGCTTGAGGCCGACCAGTGGGACCTGCGCGCGATAGGCGCCGACAAGGCCGCGAAGATCAACCCGGGCAGCCGCAACGTCACGGTGGCCGTCATCGACACCGGCGTCGATGACACCCACCCGGACCTCGCCCCGAACTTCTCCGCGTCGCAGTCCGCGAACTGTGTCGGCGGCAAGGCGGACACCTCGTACGGCGCCTGGCGGCCCGCGAAGCCCGAGCACTACCACGGCACCCATGTCGCCGGCGAGATCGCGGCGGCCCGCAACGGCATCGGCGTCGCCGGTGTCGCCCCGAACGTCAAGGTCTCCGCCATCAAGGTGGCCGACCCGGTCAACGAGCTCTTCTACCCCGAGAGCGTCGTCTGCGCGTTCGTGTTCGCCGCCGACCACGGTGTGGCGGTCACGAACAACAGCTACTACGTGGACCCGTGGCTGTACAACTGCATGGACGACCCGGACCAGCGGGCCATCGTCGACGCGGTCAACCGGGCCCAGCTGTACGCCCAGCGCAAGGGCACCCTCAACGTCGCCTCGGCGGGCAACTCCAACGACGACCTCGACTCGCACTCCCTCACCGACGCCTCCAGCCCCGACGACTCCACCGCGGTGACCCGCACGGTCGACCCGCACGAGTGCTTCGACGTACCGACCCAGCTGCCGGGCGTGGTCACGGTCAGCGCGACCGGGGTCACCAACGCCAAGTCGTACTACTCCAGTTATGGCGACGGCGTGATCGACGTCGCAGCGCCGGGCGGCGACAAGTACCAGATCCCGGACACGCCGTCGAAGAACGGGCGCATCCTCTCCACGATGCCGAACAACCAGTACGGCTTCCTGCAGGGCACGTCGATGGCGTCGCCGCACGTTGCGGGCGTGGCCGCGCTGCTGAAGTCCGCGCACCCGTGGGCGACTCCGGTGCAGCTCCAGGCGCTCCTCAAGGCTGAGGCGGACAACCCCGGCTGCCCGACGGCCCCGTACGACGGCAACGGCGACGGGGTCGTGGACGCGACCTGCGTGGGCGGCAAGCGCGTGAACGGGTTCTACGGCTTCGGCATCGTCAACGCACTGCGAGCCGTCAAGTAACCCTTGGCCTGCGCGCATTGACCTGCGCGCGAAGGGGGCCGGGCCCTTGTCCGGCCCCCTTCGCCATGATGATCCAGTACGCCGGGCATAGTGCCCTCATGACCGATACGGACGTGGCATGGGCGGCGCTGGGCGGGGACCCCGGACTGGTGCCGAGGATCTCTACCGTCGTACGGGAGGGGGTGCTGTCCTCGCGCCTGCCCGTGCGGGAGGTGGCGCGGGCCTGTGTCGGGGCGTGTGCTCTGGCCGCCGCCGAGTGGGGCGCACGACGGGCCGGGCTCCCGGACCTGCCCGAGGTGCGGGTCGACGACGGCGTCGTGGCCACCGCCTTCCACAGCGAGCGGCATCTGCGCGTGGACGGCCGTGAACCGGTCAACTTCGCGCCGCTGTCCCGTTTCTGGCGCGCGGCGGACGGCTGGGTGCGCACGCACGCGAACTATCCGCATCACCGGGCGCGGCTGCTGGGCGCCCTCGGGCTGGCTGCGGACGCGTCCGTGGAGACCGTGGCCGCCGCTCTCGCCGAGCGGTCGGCGGTCGAGGCGGAGGAGAGCGTGTACGCGGCCGGAGGGCTCGCGGTCGCGCTGCGCACGCCTAAGGAGTGGGCGGCGCACGAGCAGGGGCGCACCGTCGCCGTACAACCGCTGGTGGGCCGTGAGCGGCTCGACAAGGCACCCGCACGACCGCTCGCACCGCTCTCCGGGGAGCCGCTGCTGCCCGCGGCGGGCCTGCGTGTCCTGGACCTCACCCGGGTCATCGCGGGCCCGGTGGCCACCCGCACGCTGGCGCTGCTCGGCGCGGACGTGCTGCGGATCGACAGCCCTCGGCTGCCCGAACTGCCCGATCAGCACGCCGACCTGGACATCGGGAAGCGCTCGGCCGTCCTCGACCTGGCGGCGCCTGCGGACCGGCGGACCTTCGAGGAGCTGCTCGCGGAGGCGGACGTGGTCGTCACGGGCTACCGGCCCGGCGCGCTCGACGGTTTCGGGCTCGCCCCCGAGCAGCTGGCCGAGCGGCGGCCCGGACTGGTGGTGGCGCAGTTGTCGGCGTGGGGCGCGTACGGGCCGTGGGGCGGGCGGCGGGGTTTCGACAGCCTGGTGCAGGTCGCCACGGGTATTGCGGTGACCGAGGGTTCGGTGGAACAGCCGGGCGCGCTGCCCGCGCAGGCTCTCGATCACGGCACGGGGTATCTGCTGGCCGCGGCGGTACTGAGGTCCCTCACCGAGCAGTCGGAGGAGGGCGGGAGCCGGGTCGTAAGGCTGGCGCTGGCGCGGACGGCGGCCTGGCTGACGGACGGGGCCGCCCGGGACGCCGGGCGTGCGCAGACGGCGTACGAAGGCGCTGATCCATGGCTCACCGAGACGGACAGTGTGCTGGGCCGACTGCGGTACGCCCTGCCGCCGGTCCGTTTCGCGGGCGGGCCGGTCGACTGGGCGCGGCCGCCGGGGCGGTGGGGGCAGGATCCGGCGCGGTGGGCACAGGTCCCGCTCGGAGGGTGATGCGCCGTACGGCCGGAATCATACGCATGGGCGGAATGCCACTCTCTCAATTGCCCTGGCACGGTTGCCCTGTTCTATGACGGCTGGCGAAGATCGTGAGGTGAGCCCGACACGACCCGCAGCCGAAGCCGACGGAGGTGCGGCGGGCGTCGCTCCCGTGCCCGTCCCGGTCGCCGCCCCCGTCCCCCGCCCCTCCGTCCGCCGAGCGGTCACACTGCTCGCCCTCGTGGCGGTCGCCGCGCTGATCCCGCTGCTCGGACCCTCGGCCGCGCTGCACGGCACGGGCGAGGCGGCCGCACCCGGGGTCGGCGGCATCGGCCTGCTGCGCACGGTCCTGTTCGTGGCATTGTGCATACCCGTGGGCGAGCTCTTCGTCGCCCGGCTGGCCCGCCTGGTGCCGGGCGCGCCCCTGGCGGACCCTCCGCGCAGCTGGGCGCCGTACGCGGCCGGCGCGGGTGTCGTCGCCGCGCTCGGGCTCGCCTCGGTCGTGGCCACCGGCAATCTGGTCCCGCACCGGCTCGCCCAGATCGACATCGGCGGGCTCTACCGGACCCGGGACGGCTCACTGGCCCTCCTGGAGGTCAACGCGTTCCTCGTGGCGGGGCTGTGTGCCCTGTCGCGCAGGCCCTCCCTCCAGGTGTGGCCGCTGGCCGCCGTGGTCGTCGCGGAGGCGCTGCGGGCCCACCCCGCGCCGGAGCACGGCCCGCTGGTGGGCTCCAGCCTGACGCTCGTTCACCTCACCTGCGCGTCCCTGTGGGTGGGCGGTCTGCCGCACGTCCTGCGGATGGTGCGGCACTGGCGTGCGTCCCTGGGGGTGGGTGCGGCGTTGTTGGGGCTCTACGCGCGCGTGGCGACCGTTCTGTTGGCCGCGATCACCGCGACGGGGGTGTGGAGTGCTGTGCGCCGCATGCCGCCGGGCACGATCCTCGACCAGCTGACGGCGACGGCGTACGGCCGCACCCTGCTCGCCAAGCTGCTGCTCGTGGCCGCCGTCGCCGCGCTCGCCCTGATCGCGCGCCTGCGGATGCGGCGCGCCGCCGACCCGCTCGGCGCCTGCACTCCCGCGCGTGCGGAGGTGGTGGCACTGGGCCTGGTCGTCGCGGTGTCGGGGCTGCTGACGGCGCTGCCGCTGCCGATCCGCTGGTCGTGATCGGCTGCCTGTCCCGCTGGTCGGCGTCGTCGAGGCGGCGGACCTCGACCCCTCGCCGGTCTTCGACCGGACCGTCGGGCTCGGTACGCCCACAGGTCGCTGCCGCAGATACAGGCTCACAGCACGCGGACGACGGCGTCGGTGGGCAGAGCTGCACCACGGGCTCGGGCACGTCCTCCACGCGCATGTCGTAGGGGGCGTGGATGGTGGTGGCGCGCAGGGCGAGGGTCCTTCTCGTGCGATCGGTCGTGCGGGTGCGCTCAGGAGGTGGTCGAGCGCACTTCACCGTACGCCGCCGTCGGCGCCCGGCGCTCGTCGAGGGTGCCCCGGACCAGCAGGAACTGCGCGACGCAGTAGGTGAGCATGATCCAGAAGTCGGGCCGCGGGAGCTGCGGCCAGTCGGCGACGCCGGTCGCGATGAGCGTGTCGGACAGCATGAACAGCGCCCCGCCTGCGCCCACGAGAGGTCCGAGCCTCGTCGCGCCGAACGCCATCGCAGTGAGCAGCAGGCTGTAGCCGGCGACCGGGATGCGCAGGCCGGCCGGGAGGTCGGGCCACAGGAGCGTGACGGTGGTGACGAGGGCCATGGCGTAGGCAGCGGCGAGCCATGCTCCACGCGCGCGTGGAGCGCCGTGCCGCCCGAAGAGGACGAGATAGCAGACGTGCCCGGCCGCGAAGGAGGCCATACCGACGAGGAAGGCGGCGTCGGCGTGGGACAGCAGCAGGACATCGCCGCCCCACCCGAAGAGCAGCGCCGCGATCAGCGGGCGCGGTCCGCCGCGCACGCGCGCTTGGAGCGCGAGCAGGGGCATCAGGAGGGGCTTGGCGACGATGTGGCCCGGGTGGTACCCGGCGACGAGGGACGCGAGGTCGGCGACGACCGCCGCCCCGAAGAGAACGAGGAGCACGCGCGCGAGGCGCTCGCCGTGCGGTCTCACGCGGCGGGCTTCTCGGCGACGGGCGCCGCCGTCACGACGGTCCTTGCGGCCGGCTGCCAGCCGGGCCCGCGGAACACCCGCCCGGCCCGTTCCCGCCAACTGCTCGCGGCCCTGATGTCCTTGGCGATGGCCACGTACTCGTGCGTGGCGACCTTCAGCGGGTTGTACGTGCTGATGTTCTTGGTCAGCCCGTACACGGGCCGCTCGGTCTCGGGGACGAACGACCCGAACAGCCGGTCCCAGACGATGAGGATCCCGCCGAAGTTGCGGTCCAGGTACCCGCCCTGGGACGCGTGGTGCACGCGGTGGTGCGACGGCGTGTTGAAGACGAACTCGAACCACCGGGGCATCTTGTCGATGCGCTCGGTGTGGATCCAGAACTGGTACACGAGGTTCGCGGAGGAGCAGAACGCCAGCGCGGCCGGGTGCACACCGAGGGCGACCAGGGGCACGTAGAAGGGCCAGACGGTGAGCGAGGTCCAGGGCTGGCGCAGCGCGGTGGTGAGGTTGAACTTCCGGCTGGAGTGGTGGACGACGTGGCACGCCCACAGGATCCGGATGACGTGGTGCCCGCGGTGGGACCAGTAGTAGAAGAAGTCCTGCGCCAGCAGCATCAGCGGGACGGTCCACCACAGGACGGGGACGCGCAGGGGCGTGAGTTCGTAGATCGCCGTGTAGATCGCGACGATCGGGATCTTCCACATGAAGTCGAAGAACAGACTGCCGAGCCCCATGCCGACGCTCGTCGCCGCGTCCTTCGCGTCGTATCCCTCCTCGTCGTCGTCGGGATGGATGCGGTAGCTCACCACCTCGATCACGGTGAGCAGCACGAAGGCGGGTATCGACCACAGCACGACATCGGGCAGGTTCGGCATGGGTGCACCGTAGAACCGCTGGTCGGCCGGGGCTAGACGTTGTTACCCACAAGTATTACCGGGGGTATGCGCTTGCTTGTTGGTGATCTCCGCCAATGCCCGGGCTAGACCCCGGCGGCCCCCAGCAATGTCCCGGCCGCATATGTGACACCCATGGCCAGCGCCCCGCCCGCCACGTTCCGCAGCACGGCCCGCCCCGGCTTCGCCGCGCCCAGTCGTGCGCTGCTCCAGCCGGTGAAGACGAGTGCGGCCAGGACGGACACCACGGTCACGGGGAGCCGCAGGTCCGTGGGAGGCAGCACGATGGCCAGCAGGGGCAGCAGCGCGCCCACCGTGAACGCCAGGAAGCTGGCCCAGGCAGCATGCCACGGGTTCGTCAGCTGGTCGGGGTCGATGCCGAGCTCCACGCGCGCGTGCGCACGCAGCGCGTCCCGGTCCGTCAGCTGGGCCGCCGCCTCACGGGCCACCTCCCGCGTCAGGCCCCTCCGCTCCAGCAGTTCCGTCAGCTCCTCCAGTTCCTCCTCCGGCTGCTCCCTCAGCTCCCGCCTCTCCAGGGCCAGCGCCGCCTTCTCCGAGTCCCGCTGGGTCGACACCGACACATACTCGCCCGCCGCCATCGACATGGACCCGGCCAGCAGCCCGGCCAGGCCCGCCGTCAGCAGGGCCGAACGGGCCGTCGTCGCGCCCGCGACACCAACCACGAGGCCCGCGGTGGAGACGATGCCGTCGTTCGCGCCGAGGACCGCGGCCCGCAGCCAGTTCAGCCGCTCCCCCAGCGCGCCCCCGTGGGCCTCGTCATGCGTTGGTGGTTCCGTCACACCCCGGAGGATGACACCCCGGGCATCACCAGACCCGCACCGACCCGCCCCGCGCGAACACCGGGCTCGTCGCGTCCGCCGGGGGTACCGCGAGGGGCTGTGCCAGTTCCTCCACCGTCGGGCCCACCTTCGCCGCGATCGGGTCCAGGACGGACAGGTCGAAGCCGTACACCCGTGCCGCGTTGCCTCCGACCATCGCCGCCACCTCCTCGCGCGGCACGTCCGCGTACGCGAACCTCAGGCCCTCCCGCGAGTACGGGTACGTCCCCTCGTCGTGCGGGTAGTCGCTGCCCCACATGATCTTGTCGAGGCCGATACGGTCCCGCAGCGGCACCTCGTGCGGGCGCATGAAGCTCGCGCCGACGAAGCAGTTCGAACGCCACACCTCCGAGGGGCCCTTGCCCATCGACGCCGCCAGGCCCGCGCCGAACTTCGCCTCCGCGGTGGACGCGCGCGTCGCCGCCGTGACAAGACGGCCGTGGTAGTAGTCCAGCATGTCGAGCACGCCGGGGATCCAGCCCGAGCCCTGCTCGGTCAGCACCAGTTTCAGCCCTGGATGGCGGCGGAAGGCCCCGCCGAAGACCAGGTGCCAGAGCGCGCGGTGCGAGAACCATGTCGTCTCGACCATGAACACCGCCCGGGCGGCCGGTTCGTCGCCCAGCGGCGGCGACGCCGATCCCGCGTGGTGGTTCACGGGGACGTCCAGTTCCTCGCACACCGCCCAGATCGGGTCGTACGACGGCGAGTACAGCTCGGGCAGGCCCGAGCCCGGCGGTGTGCCGGGCAGCAGCAGGCCGCCGCGCAGGCCCGCCCCGACCGCCCATCTGATCTCCTCGACCGCCGCCCGTACGTCGTTGAGGAAGATCTGGAAGACGCCCGCGCGGCGGTCGGGGGCCACGGAACAGAAGTCCGCCAGCCAGCGGTTGTGCGCTTTGAGGCCCGCCCACCGCAGCTCGAACTCCTCCCGCGTCGGCGCCGGAGCCGACAGCGATCCGGACGGGAAGAACGGCGGGATCGTATTCGGGAAGACGACCTCCGCGACGATCCCGTCCGCCTCCAGCTCCGCGAGGCGCTTGTCCGAGTTCCAGTTCCGGTCGGCCGCGTCGGCGAGCAGGTCCTCGTACGGATTGACGTACGTGGCGGCCCACGCGTCGAAGTCGTCGTGGTACCGCTTTTCCAGATACGGCCTGTAGTCCAGGAGGTCGGCCCCGGCGTGGCAGTCCGCCGAGATCACGGTGTAACGGTCCTCGCTCACCGGTCCACCCCCAGGACCGGGAAGTCCTCGCCGGTCAGCCAGTGCCTGCCCACCTCACGCGAGCGGGCCCAGGACGCCTCCACGGCCGCCTGGTCGTCGGACTGGCCGAGGTCCGCCGGGGTGGGGCCGATGCGCCGGGCGACCGGGGTCAGCTTGTCGACGTCGAAGCCGAAGACCTCCGCCGCGGCCAGGCCGAGCATGCGGCGGGTCTCCGCCACGGGGATGTCGTGGAAGGTGCGCTTCAGCCACGCGCGCGTGTCGGGCCAGGTGCCCTCGGGGTGCGGGAAGTCGCTGCCCCAGAGGATGTTGTCCACGCCGATCTCGTACCGCTGGGCCAGTTCACGCCGTTTGGTGTTGGTCGCGCAGACGAAGACCTGACGGTCCAGGTACTCGTGCGGCGGCCGCTTCAACTCCGCGAAGGGCGAGAGCTTCTTGCCTCCGTGGGCTCCCAGGTAGAGGCGGTCCATGAACCACAGCAGGTTGGGCAGCCACCAGCATCCCGACTCCGCCACTCCGAACCTCAGCCCGGGGTGACGTTCGAAGGCTCCGGACCAGAGCAGGAACCAGAGGGGGCGGGCCGGCCACCAGGTGACCTCGGAGACGTAGATCCCCAGGTGGTCGCCGTACTCGTGGCGCGGTGCCGCCCCCGAGTGGGTGAGCACCGGCATCCCGCACTCGGCCGCCGCCGCCCACACCGGGTCGTAACGGCGGTCGTGGTACGGCTCCTTGTCGACCCACATGGAGGGGATCATCAGCGCACGCAGGCCCGACTCCCTGGCGCGGTACACCTCGGCGACGACGCGGTCGGTCCGAGCCGTGACGGGCAGCAGGGCCACCCCGCAGTGCCGTTCGGGGTGTTCGGACACGAAGTCCGCGAGCCAGCGGTTGTGCGCCTGCGCGCCCGCCATGCCCAGCTCCGGGTCCTGGTCGCCGGAGAGGCCGAGTCCCACGCCGAAGGGCGCGGCGGTCTGGCTGTCGACCGCGTCGGCATCCGGGAAGACCACCTCGGCGGCCACGCCGTCGCCGTCCAGTTCCTTGAGGCGCTGCGCGGTCTCCCATCCCCCGCGCAGGCCCTCCTCGTTGTCCTGGAACCACTTGGTGGCGAACGCCTCGTTGCGGATGCCGAGCCGTGTCATCTCCTCGCGGCGGCGCTCGCGCCCCGCGAGGAACTCGTCGAAGTCCCGGTGGAAGCGGGTCTCCAGGTAGGGCCGGTACTCCTCGGTGGGCAGCCCGGCGTGGCAGTCGGAGGAGATGATCAGGTACGGGTCCTGGCCGATCACAACAGCCCCCTCATCAATCGAGGATGAAGCTCTCCAGGTACGACGGGTTCGCGCGGTCGAGCATCGACCGCGCCCGCGCCGTGATCTGTGCGTCGCTGTGCTCGCTCTGCGGCAGCAGCCAGAAGCGGTCCGCGCGGATGCCGTCCACGACGAGGTCCGCGACCTCCTCGACCGGCGTGAACCGCACCTGGTGGCCGGCGTCCTTCATGGCCGCCTCCCACTGGGCGAGGCTGCGGTAGGGCGTCCTGCGTGGCTTCTGCTTGGCGTAGCGGGCGGGCCGGTTGCGGTGCGACTCCCACAGCCCCGTGCGCAGCATGTGCGGCCCGGGGAAGAGCACGGAGGCGCCCACGCGCGCGTGCTCCGCCTTCAGGTGCGCGTACAGGGACTCGGTCATCGTCACGACGGCCGCCTTGGTGACGGCGTACACGGAGGCCGTGGGCAGCGGTGCTATGCCGCCGTCGCCCGACGAGGTGTTGACGACATGGCCCGGCTCGCCCCCGGCGATCATCCGCGGTACGAACGCCTGGACACCATGGAAGACGCCCCACACGTTGACCGCGAAGGCCCAAGCCCAGTCGTTCGGGTCGTGCTCCCACATGCGGCCCTCGGCGCCCGAGCCGACGCCCGCGTTGTTGCACAGCACATGCACGGCGCCGAAGCGTTCGTACACGTCGTCCGCGAGCGCCAGTACCTGGGCGCGCTCCCCGACGTCCACCACGCGCGCGTGCACGACGGCGCCCTCCTCGCGCAGCAGGGCCGCCGCCTTCTGAAGGGCGCCCTCCTCCACGTCCGCGAGGACGACCCGCAGGCCCTCGGCCGCGAACCGACGCGCCATCGCGAGCCCGATGCCGCTCGCCGCGCCCGTGACGACGGCGACCTGTCCGGCGCTCAGCCGCATCACACGCTCCCCTCGGGTGGCCCGTCGAGAACCTGCTGCGGGTCGTCGTAGCGCTGGTGGACATACGGCAACAGAGCCTCGGCGCTGACGCGTTCGGCCACCGTGCCCCGCTGATCGCTGGTCTTCTCACCGATGGTGATCTCGACGAGCCGGCGCACGGGAAGGTCCGCGACGGGGTCGTACGCCGACTCGCGCAGGACCACGTCGCCGGTGATGCGTTCCAGCCTGCGCACCTTCTCGTTGCGCACGCAGTGCACGAGGACCGGGCCGGCATCGAAACCCGAACCGTCCACCGCCGGCAGGAACTTGAAGTAGAAGTCGGTCTTCCGGGTCGGCTCCGGCAGGGGCAGTTCCCCGCTCACCGCGCCGCGCACCTCCACGAAAGCGATGCCGTGCCGGGCGAGGAAGGCCCGGACGACGAGCCCGTCGCGCTCCACCGTCACCTCGCCGAGCTTCTTCGGCTCCCCGAAGACCTCGCGGCCCGCGGTCAGGGCCCGTTCGTGGGTCATCGGCATGACGAGCGGGTACCAGCCCTCGACGCCGTCGTGCGCCGCGGCGACCGCGAACGAGCCCGCGCCCAGCGGGTATCCGGGTAGGTCGACCTTGCTGATGTTCACCCGCACCAGGGGGCGCCCGGTGGGTTTGAGCGGGGGCGGCAGCACCGCCGCGACCGCGTCCGGGTCGCTCTCCCAGACGGCCACCACACCCGTGGACCAGATGTCGGGGAGCTTCGCCTGCGCGGTGCGCGAGGCGGCGATCTCCGCCTCGGTCCGCGCGCCGTAGCGCACTCGTGATGCCATGTCGTACCGCCCTTCTTCTGATGGGCCGTCACCTGTAACACAGTTACAGCAGACCTCGTTCCGGGTAAACAGGTCTGCACGAGCGGAAAGCGGAGGGGGTCATGGCGAGAGCGGCACTCACCCGGGACGAGGTCCTGGACGCCGCCGCGGACCTGGTGAAACAGCACGGCCCGGACGCGCTGACGATGCGCAGGCTCGCCGCCGGGCTGGGCACCGCCGTCACCTCGATCTACTGGCACGTCGGCAATCGTGAGTCCCTGCTCGACGCGCTCGTCGAGCGGACCGTCGCCGACCTCGGCGAGATACGTCCCTCGGGGCGCACGCCCGCGCAGCGCATCGTCTCCGTCGCGCGCGCCCTGCGCCGGCAACTGCGCGACCACCCCCATCTCATCGCGATGGTCCACGAACGCGGTCTGACGGAACGGATGTTCCTGCCCGCCCAGCAGGCGCTGGTGCGCGAGGCACACGCGGCGGGGCTGCAGGGCGCCGGGGCGGCCGACCTCGTACGGGCCGTGCAGTTCCAGGTCGTCGGTCACGTTCTGGTCGAACGCAACCGGGAGCGCGCCCCGGTGCAGCGCCCCGGCGAGGAGGAGCTGTGGAGCGCCGCGCCCACCGGGGGCGATCCGGCCCTGGCCCGTGCGCTGGCCGGCCCGGTGGACACCGAGCGGCTGTTCGCCATGTCCGTACGGGCGTTGGTGCGGTCCCTGCTCCCGCCGGCCGCGTCGGAGTGACTCACCGACGCACGTCCTGAAAGCCTCACGGGCGAACAACCCGGACAATGAGTGACAGCTCCGGCCGCGAACTCTTGTGCGGCGCGCCGGGGTTGCGCGCGCCCGCGCGAACGCGGCGCGACCCGGCTCCCGGCGACGGGCACGCGCGGCACTGTCGGTCCCGGCCCGTATCCTCAGTGACCATGCTCGAAGACCCTACGACCGCAGCGTCCCCGGCCCCCTGGCCGGCCGCGTATCCCGAGGGGTACGCGGTCGTCGACGTGGAGACCACCGGCCTGGCCCGGGACGACCGGATCATTTCGGCCGCCGTCTACCGGCTGGACGCGCGCGGCGAGGTCGAGGACCACTGGTACACGCTGGTCAACCCGGAGCGCGATCCGGGCCCCGTCTGGATCCATGGTCTGACGAGCGAGGTACTCGAAGGGGCGCCGCTCTTCCGGGACATCGCCGGGGATTTCGCCGCCCGGCTCGACGGCCGCGTCCTCGTCGCGCACAACGCGGTCTTCGACTGGTCGATGATCGCCAGGGAGTACGCGCGCGCGGAGCGCGAGGCGCCGGTCCGTCAGCGACTGTGCACCATCGCGCTCTCCAAGGAACTGGGCCTCCCGCTGGCCAACCACAAGCTGGAGACGCTGGCCGCGCACTTCGGTGTGGTCCAGCAGCGGGCGCACCACGCCCTGGACGACGCGCGCGTGCTGGCCGAGGCGTTCCGCCCGAGCCTGCACGCCGCCGCGCGCGACGGCGTGCGGCTGCCGCTGCTGGAGTGCCGCCCGCTGACCGAGTGGTCCGCCTCCCCGACGATCGGCCGCCAGGCATCCGGGGGCTACCGCCCCGGCAGTTGGCGCCCCTCTCGCAAGCGCCCCGTCTGCCCCTACCCCAACCCGGGGCGGTACGAAGAGGGCAAACGACTCAAGCAGGGCATGCGGGTCGCCTTCTCGGGGGACACCTCGATCGACCGCGAACTGCTGGAGGACCGGGCCGTCGAGGCAGGGCTGCACGTCGCGACGAGCCTGTCCCGGCTCACCAGCCTGCTCGTGACCAACGACCCCGATTCGGGCACATCGAAGACGGTGAAGGCGCGGCAGTACGGGACGCCGGTGGTGGACGAGGCGGCGTTCGGGCAGCTGCTGCGGGACGTCGAGCCTGCGGCGGAAAGCGGGGCGCCTGCGGCGGAGAGCGGGGCGCGCGCGACGAAGCAGGGGGCGCCCGCGGGCACGGAGGCGGCGGTGCGGGTTCCGGAGGGACGCTGACGGACGTACGGGTGATTACCGTGCGACTCGCCCGGCGCCCGCTCGATCGCGCGGCGGCGACGGCCCACCCTGTGGCGCATGGCGAGATGTGAAGTTTGTGGCAACGACTACGGAATGACCTTCGAGGTGCATGCGCAGGGAGCGGTGCACGTCTTCGACTGTTTCTCCTGCGCCATCCACCGGATGGCGCCCATCTGCGAACACTGCCGGGTCCAGATCATCGGCCAGGGGGTCGAGGTCGACGGACACTTCTACTGCGGAGCCCACTGCTCCCGCGCGGAGGGGAAGGTGGGGATCGTCGACCACGTCTGAGCACCCCCCTGAAGGCACCCCACGTCCCGAGATGTACGGTCGTGGGGTGTACCGCTTCCTGCTGTCCCGCCAGTGGGTGATCCTCACCCTCGTGGCCCTCCTGCTCACCCCGACGATGATCAGGCTGGGTTTCTGGCAGTTGCACCGCCACGACCACAGGCAGGCGCTGAACAAGGTGATCAACGACTCGCTGGCGGCACGGCCCGTGCCCGTCGAGTCGCTCACCTCGGTCGGCGGGACGGTCGCGCACGGCGACATCTACCGCCGGGTGACCGCGAAGGGCCACTTCGACACGGCGCACGAACTGGTGGTGCGCCGTCGTACGAGCTCGGACGACCAGGTCGGCTATCACGTCCTGACCCCGTTCGTCCTGGACAACGGCAGGACGTTGCTCGTCAACCGCGGCTGGATCGCCTCCCCCGCCTCGCAGACGGCCTTCCCGAAGATCCCGGCACCCGCCGGGGGTGACATCACGGTCACCGGCCGGCTGATGCAGGACGAGACGACGGCCGCAAGCGGCATCAAGAACGTCAAGGGGCTGCCGGACCGCCAGATCATGCTGATCAACAGCGAGCAGATCGGCACGCTCCTGCGCGAGACGGGCGACACCTCCGCGAAGGACGTACTCGGCGGCTACATCGAACTGACCTCCCCCGCCCCCAAGGGCGGCAGCCCCGAGTTGATCCCGTCGCCCAAGGAGGACACCAGCTGGATCGGACTCGGTGACATCAACCTGCCGTACGCGGTCCAGTGGTGGCTGTTCGCGGCCGGCGTCCCCCTCGGCTGGGTGATCCTGGTCCGCCGCGAGGCCCGGGAGCGGGCGAGGGCGGCCGAAGAGACGAGCGACGAACCGGAGCCGGCCGCGGTCTGAACCGTCCGGTCCATGGGCCGGTCCACGGACCGCGCCCGGCCCACGGACGGCCCACGGACCGGACGCGCCCATGGATCAGCGACGGCTGCGTGTGTTCGACAGCGCGTACGCGCCCAGCAGGCAGAGGCCGCACCCCGGCACCCAGGCGAGCTGGTACCAGTAGAAGAACGGCGTCCCCGCGAGCCGCGGGGACGCACCGGCGTACCAGGGGACCCACAGCAGGCCTGCCGCGGGGGCCAGGAGCAGCACGGCGACCGCGACGCGCCGTAGCCGCTGATGACCGGTCCGTGCCATGACCTGCACCCCTCTCCCGCTCGGGGACCGCCTGTGCAAGAGTTGCCCACCCGCCCGAAACGGTTGACAGCGGATTTCCCGCAGATTTCCCGCCGGTTCCGTGTCCTCCGATCCGACCGTCCGCGCAACTCTCCAGCGAGGGCTCAGGCACACCAAGGACGGTGACCCATGGCCGACGGCGCCATGACCGCGACGTTTCTCGCCGTGATCGGCGGAGCGTCGCTGCTCGCCGTCACGGCACGCCATCTGCGCCCGAGCGACCGACTGCCCTCCCTGGAGGGCTGGGCCCTGGCCGACCGGAGCCTCGGCCCCGTGTGGACCTGGTTCCTGCTGGGCGGCACGATCTTCACCGCGTACACCTTCACCGCCGTACCGGGACTGGCGTACGGCAACGGTGCACCCGCTTTCTTCGCGGTGCCGTACACGGTGATCGTCTGTCCGCTCGCCTTCGTCCTGCTGACCCGGCTGTGGACCGTGGCCCGCCGGCACGGCTATGTCACCGCCGCCGACTTCGTGCGCGGCCGGTACGGGTCGCCGCCGCTGGCCCTGGTGGTCGCGCTGACCGGGATACTCGCGACGATGCCGTATCTGGCGCTGCAACTGCTGGGCATACGAGCGGTGCTCACGGCCGGGGGCGTGTATCCACGGGGCGCGGCCGGCGATGTGGTGATGGTGGCCCTCTTCGCGGGGCTCGCGGTGGCGACGTACCGGCACGGACTGCGGGCGCCCGGCGTCATCTCCGCGCTGAAGGCGGTGGCCGTGTTCGTCTCGCTCACCGCCGTCTGCTGGCTGGTCCTCGACCGGCTCGGCGGCCCCGGCCCGGTCTTCGACGGCGCGGCACGGCGGCTCGGCGGCACGGACCCGGCCCACTCCCCGCTGCTCCTGACCCCCGCCCAGCAGCCCGCCTACGCCACGCTCGCCCTGGGCTCGGCGCTGGCGCTGCTGATGTACCCGCACGTGCTCACCGCCGGTTTCGCCGCCGACGGCCCACGCACCCTGCGCAAGGTCTCGGTGGCGCTGCCCGCCTGGACCGGGCTGCTCGCGCTCTTCGGCTTCCTCGGCATCGCGGCGCTCGCGGCAGGGGTGCGGGCGCCGAAAGGCGGCGCCGAGGCGGCCGTGCCGATGCTGGTCGACCGGCTGATGCCGGGGCCGCTGGCCGGGCTGGTGTTCGGCGCGATCACCGTGGGGGCGCTGGTCCCGGCCGCCGTGATGTCGATCGCGGCGGCCACGAGTTTCGTGCGGAACGTGTACGTCGAGTACGTCCACCCGACGGCCACTCCCAAGCGGCAGGTGCGCATCGCCAGGACGGTGTCGCTCACCGCGAAGGTGGGGGCGGTGGCGTTCGTGTTCGGGCTGCGCGACCAGGACGCCATCAACCTCCAGTTGCTCGGCGGGGTCTGGATCCTGCAGATCTTCCCGGCCGTGGCCGTGGGGCTGTTCACCGGGCGGCTGCACCCCCGGGCGCTGCTCGCCGGGTGGGGTGTGGGCATGGCGGCCGGCACGTTCCTGGTGGTGCGTGAGGGGTTCTCCTCGATCGTGCCGCTCGGCACCGGGCACCCGCCGCTGCAGATCTACGCGGGGCTCGCGGCCCTGCTCCTCAATCTGACCGTCGCCGTGGCCGGGACCGCGGCCCTCGAACGCCTCGGCGTCCCGCGCGGCGCCGACGCGACCGACCTACCGTCGCGCCTGACCGTCAGGCGGCGCCCCGAGACGGGAGCGAACAACCCGTGAGACGCAGACACAGCACGCGCACACCGGTTCCGCAGGAGCCGCTCACCCCGGTCCCGCAGGAGCCGCTGCTGGCGCAGACGGCCGTCCCGGCCGAGGCGCTCGCCACCGCGGCCGGGCCCCTCAGCGCTGCGGCAGGACCCCTCACCCCCGCGGTGAGCGACCCGGCCGACCTGGAACGCGAGGTGGGTCTCGCCCGCCTGTTCGAGATGCACTACGCCTCGATGCTGCGCCTCGCCGTGCTGCTGGGCGCCGACGACCCGGAGAACGTGGTGGCCGAGGCCTACTACCAGATCTACCGGAAGTGGCGGCGGCTGCGGGACACCGAGGCGGCGGAGGCGTATCTGCGCTCCACGGTCTGCAACCTGACCCGGATGCGCATACGCCATCTCCAGGTGGCCCGCAAGCACGAGGAGAAGCCGACGGAGGAGGTCGTCGCCTCCGCCGAGAGCACCGCGCTCCTCCACGACGACCAGCGTGTGCTGATCGACGCGCTCCAGCAGTTGCCGGCCCGGCAGCGCGAGGCGCTCGTGCTGCGGCACTGGCTCGGGCTGAAGGAGCAGGAGATCGCCGCGGCGATGGGGATCTCCTGCGGATCCGTCAAGACACACACGGCGCGCGGCATCGCCGCCCTGACCCAGGCGATGGAGGCCCGGCGATGACGCATCGAGATGCGACTCCGTCGCGTGGCACCAGTCCGGACCGGACGGAGCGGGAGCTGCGCGAGGCCCTCGCCGCGCTGGCGGACGGGGTGCGGGCCGCGCCCGACGCCTATCGCACGGCGCGCGGCGAGTGGCTGCGCCGCGAGCGCCGGCGCCGGCTCGTCCTCGCCGTGCTGATCGCGGTGGTCTTCACCCTGGCCACACTGATCGGCCTGTGGGTCCTCAACCAGACCCCGTCGGACCCCGGAGTGATCTTCTCCGGCGCGGGTACCACGATGACCGAGAGGGTGAGCCACTGGGCATCGTAGGCGACGTGTTCACTCCCCCGGCCCCGCCTCTGATTGCCTCGTCGGCCCACCGGGAACCCGGAATTCCGTGCACCTGCGCATCGAGGACTACGCGCTCATCGGCGACCAGCAGACGGCCGCGCTGGTCGGCCGCGACGGCTCCATCGACTGGCTGTGCCTGCCCCGCTTCGACTCGGCCGCCTGCTTCGCCAAGCTGCTCGGCACCAAGGACCACGGCCACTGGAGGATCGCGCCGAAGGGCGCCGACCTGTGCACCCGCCGCGCGTACCGCCCTGACACCCTCGTCCTCGACTCCGAGTGGGACACCACGGACGGCTCGGTCCGCGTCACCGACTTGATGCCCCAGCGCGAGCACGTCCCCGACGTCGTACGGGTCATCGAGGGCCTCGACGGCCGTGTCACCCTGCGCAGCGAGCTCCGGCTGCGCTTCGACTACGGCTCGATCGTGCCGTGGATGCGCCGGGCCGACGGCCACCGCGTGGCCGTCGCCGGGCCCGACTCGGTGTGGCTGCGCAGCCACCCCCAGGTGCACACCTGGGGCAAGGACCTGGCCACCCACTCCGAGTTCACGGTCGGCAAGGGAGAACAGATCGCCTTCGTCCTCACCTGGCACCCCTCGCACCAGCCCCGCCCCCCGCTGGTCGACCCGTTCGAGGCGCTGGACAGCAGCGTCGAGGACTGGCGCGCGTGGACGGCGCAGTGCCGTTACCGGGGCCGGTACCGGGATGCCGTGGTCCGCTCCCTGATCACCCTCAAGGCCCTCACCTACGCACCCACCGGCGGCATCGTCGCCGCCCCCACCACCTCGTTGCCGGAGTCGCTGGGCGGCGTCCGCAACTGGGACTACCGCTACAGCTGGCTGCGCGACTCGACGCTCACCCTGCAGGCGCTGCTGGAGGCGGGCTACCACGAGGAGGCCGAGGCCTGGCGCGACTGGCTGCTGCGCGCGGTGGCCGGCGATCCGGCGGACCTGCAGATCATGTACGGCCTGTCGGGTGAGCGGCGGCTGCCGGAGTACGAGTTGTCCTGGCTGCCCGGCTTCCAGGGGTCGGCGCCGGTCCGGATCGGCAACGAGGCGGTGAAGCAGCTGCAGCTGGACGTGTACGGCGAGGTCATCGACTCGCTCACGCTGGCACGGCGTTCGGGCCTGCCGGTCAAGCCGCATATGTGGCGGGTGCAGTGCGCGCTGATGGAGTTCCTTCGGTCGGCCTGGCGGCAGCCGGACGCGGGGCTGTGGGAGGTGCGCGGCGAGCGCCGCCACTTCGTGTACTCGAAGGTGATGGCGTGGGTGGCCGCCGACCGTGCGGTCCAGGCCCTGGAGAACCACCCCGGACTCGAAGGCGATCTCGAGGGCTGGCGGGCCATGCGCGACGAGGTGCACGGGGAGGTGTGCGAGCGCGGCTACGACCCGGAGCGGAACACGTTCACGCAGTACTACGGCTCGCGCGCACTCGACGCCTCGCTGCTGTTGATCCCCCGCGTCGGCTTCCTGCCACCGGACGACCCCCGGGTGACCGGCACGATCGACGCGGTACGCACGGAGCTGGCACACGACGGTTTCCTGCTCCGGTACAGCACGGACCGCTCCGACGTGGATACGCTGCCCGGCAGCGAGGGCGCCTTCATCGTCTGCTCGTTCTGGCTCGCACAGGCCCTGCACCTCAACGGCCGTACGGACGAGGCCCGCGAGCTGTTCGAACGGCTGGTGGGGCTCTGCAACGACGTCGGTCTGCTCGCGGAGGAGTACGACCCGGTCGGCGACCGACTGCTCGGCAACTTCCCGCAGGCCTTCAGTCATCTCGGCCTGGTGGGGACCGCCCTCGCCCTCTACGGGGACGAGACGGCAGGATAGGGGCCATGGATCTTGGACTGAAGGACCGGGTGTACGTCGTCACCGGCGGCACTCGAGGACTGGGCAACGCGGCCGCGCGGGAGCTCGTCGCCGACGGGGCGAAGGTGGTCGTCACGGGCCGCGACCAGCAGCGGGCCGCCGAGGCCGCGGCCGAGCTGGGCGGGAACGCGGTGGGCGTGGCGGTCGACAACGCCGACTCCGGGGCGCCGGCCCGGCTGATCGCCGCGGCGCGCGAGCACTTCGGCGGCTTCGACGGCATTCTCATCAGCGTCGGCGGGCCGCCGGCCGGGGGTCTCGCCGACAACACGGACGCGCAGTGGGCGGCCGCGTTCGAGTCGGTGTTCCTCGGTGCGGTGAGGCTGGCCCGCGCGGCAGCCGCGGAACTGACCGAGGGCGGCGTCATAGGCTTCGTGCTGTCCGGTTCCGTGCATGAGCCGATCCCGGGCCTGAGCATCTCCAACGGGCTGCGCCCCGGACTGGCCGGCTTCGCCAAGTCGATCGCGGACGAGCTGGGCCCGCGCGGCATCCGGGTGGTCGGCCTGCTCCCGGCGCGCATCGACACCGACCGCGTCCGTGAACTGGACGGTCTCTCAGCCGACCCGGCGGCGGCACGCACGGCCAACGAGTCCCGCATCCCGCTGCGCCGCTACGGCACCCCGGAGGAGTTCGGCCGCACGGCCGCTTTCCTGCTGTCGCCCGCGGCGTCGTATCTGACGGGCATCATGGTTCCGGTGGACGGCGGCTACCGGCACGGGTTCTGACCCACGAGCGTGACCCGGTGCCCCGCCCGCCCCGGCCGTCAACTCACCCTCTCGGGCCGGTGCTTGACGCCGTGCAGCCGCACCTCGACGGGCAGCGCCGCGAGACCTGCGGAGTCACGGGCATGAACCAGCGGCCCGGCGGCCAGGCGGTGCAGCGCGTCCAGGGGATCCACATGCGGTGCCAGCACGAGCCGTATGCGTGCCCGGGGCGCGCTGCGGCGCCCGGTCAGCAGCACATGCGCCCGTTCGACGCCGTCCAACTGTCCCGCCTCACCGGCGAGTACGTCCTCCAGGGCCCGTCCGCGCAGCAGGGCGCCCTCGCCGTCGCCGGTGTCGACGAGCACCTCCACGAGCCGGCGCCGGCGCAGCACCGCCGACAACCGCCACAGGGCGAGCAGGACGAGCAGGGCGAGCACGGCGATGACGGTCGGCCACCACCAGCCCTGGTCCCGCCACCGGGTGCGCTCGGCATCGCTGAGCAGGACGTCGTGCGGCCCCTGGTGGATCCACCACGAGGGGGGCGCCGTGCCCAGCCCGATGGCGAGCACGGAACCACCGAGGACGAACAGGACCAGGCCGACCAGCCCGATCAGCACACGATTGGCGATCCGCGGCACCATCCCTCACCCCTTCCGTCCGGGCCGCCGCACATGCACCGACAGCGAGTGCGGTCGATGGAGGCCGAGGCCCCGGACCGCGTCGGCGAGCGTCGCATCCAGGTCGGCACGCACATGGTCGAGCTCCCGGAAGTGCGACACCACCCGTACATCCGCCCTCCTGCGTCCCAGGCGGACGCGTACGGACTGCACCCCGGAGACCTCCATGGCCCGGTGGCGCAGCACCGTCGAGGCGGCGACCCGGTGCAGTCCGGCCCGGATGTCGGTGTGCGCCGGCCGCATCGTCAGCACGCCGCGCATTCCGGGCGTCGTGGCGAGGACCAGCAGCCAGAGACCGATGACCGCCACCACGCCGGCGCCGACCAGCACCCAGGTGTCGTCGAGGGGCCGCTCGGCGAACTGCCGGGCGAGGGTCTTGCGCCACTGCATGGCGGGCCGGTGGGCCCGGACGGCCGCGATGTCGTACAGGAAGAGGCCCGCGCCGATCAGGAGGAGCGTCGCGACGACGCCCGCGGCGACGCGGCGCGACGACCAGAAGCGGCCGCCTCCGCCGTGCGGTTCGTCGACCGGCTCGTACGCCGCCGCGGACGAGGACTGCCCGAGTCCTCCGTCCGCGGTCTTCTCCATGACCGGGAGCCTCTGGGTGCTCTCATGGCCCTGGGACTCGCTCATTGCGTCCTCCCGTGTGCCGTGCCGGGTGCCGGTACCGGATGCAGCCGTTCCACCTGGACGGCCACCTCGTGCACCTCCATCCCTGCCAAGGCGCCTACCCGCTCGGCGACCCGGCGACGCACGGCACGGCACCGGCCACCGATATCGGTGGGGTAGTCGAGTTCGACGCTGATGTGGACGCGCGCGGTCTCGTGGTGCACGACGACCGTCGCGTGGGGCGTCGCGGCGTCCGGCGGCAGCCGGTCGAGCGCCTCGCGCGCCGCCTGCGTGGCGATCTTCGCGACAACGCGGTCGGCGATCCGGGTGGCGCCGCGCGCGCCCGGCGGCACCACGGTCCGGGGCCGCCCGACCTCGCCGCTGTGCTCACGCTCACCGGTCCGGCCGGGCATACGTCACCTCCGCCGGTCGTGACGGGGGCGGAAGAAGTCACCGAGATCCAGATCCCCCTCCAGGAACCGACCGACGACAAGGCCGACAGCGCCCAGGGCTGCCACCAGCAGGAACGCACCGAATCCACCGAAGTACCCGGCGAACCCCAGCGCCATTCCGGCGATCATGCCGATCACGGCCAAGCTCATGCTGCGCTCCTCAGCTCGCGGTCACCCGGCTACTGGAGCCGCCCCTCTGGTTCTTCTTCCTCTTCCTCCGGCAGATGAACATCGCTGACGGCGATGTTGACCTCGACGACCTCAAGGCCGGTCATGCGCTCGACGGACGCGATGACGTTCTCCCGCACGGCGCGCGCGACCTCGGCGATGGACACGCCGTACTCGACGACGATCTCCAGGTCGAGCGCGGTCTGCACCTCGCCGACCTCGGCCTTCACACCGCGGGTGGCCGCGGCCTTCGCGCCGGGTACCCGGTCGCGCACGGCGCCGAAGGTACGGCTGAGCCCGCTGCCCATGGCATGCACACCGAGCACGTCGCGCGCCGCCATCCCGGCGATCTTCTCCACGACACCGTCGGCGATGGTCGTTCGCCCTCGGGTCGCCGGATCGCCGCCGCCCCGCCGGACGGGCTTACGCATCTGCGGAGTCTCCCTCGCCCCCTCGGAGGTCGTCTCCGGCCGGTTCTGCTGCGTCATGTCGCTCATCGCCGTACGTCCCTTTCGGTCGTCCTCCTTTGCCCACAGTAATTTGCCCGCAGTTGAAAGGGGGGTTCCTCGGGCGCGTGCCGGGGATGCGGCAGGCTGGAGGAATGACGGCGCAGCGGTGGACGCAGACTGCGGGACGGCAGACCGGACTCGGGCGACTGCTGCCGCTGGGCGGCCCGCGCGACGGCGCGTGGATCGCGGAGGGGGCGGCCGTCTCGGGGCTACGGCATGCGCTGGACGGTACGCGCGGGGTCCGGCTCGGCGCGCTGCGGATCGTGCTCGCGGACCCGGAGGACGGGGGCACCTCCCACGCCGTTGAGGCAGTGGGGGAGTACGAGACGGCGGTGCCGCCCCCGCCGGGTGCGCTGCCGCCCGGGCCGCTGCGGATCGGCGCGGAGTTCGCCGTCGTGGTGGATCCCACCGCTCCGGACGCCGAACCGCTCCCCACGACCGCGGCCCGCCTCCGCTTCGTCCTTGCGATGGCGGCGGCGGAACGCCTCGGTCTGACGGTGACGGAGGTGGACCTCCATGTGACCGGCCTGCTGGACGAGGAGCCTGCCGCCGTACGAAGCCCCGCGCCGCCCCCGTCGGCGGAGCGGGATCCGGCGCTCGGGCCAGACGAGTCGGCGGTGGCCTCGGCGGTCCGGCCCGTCCCGGGCGTGGTCCGTCTCATGGGCGCGTTCGGCGGCCTGGGGCGTGCGGTGCACATCGAGGAACGGCAGGACGAAGCGGCCCTGCCGCGCCGCCACGTCCGGGTGGAAGTGGCGGTCGCGGCGGACAGGCGGGCGGTGGATGTCGCCCGTGCCGTACGGGGAGCGGTGACGGAGGCCCTGCTGGACCACCCGTCGGTCGCCGTACTGGTGACGGCCGTCGTGGCCCAAGGCCTGCCTTTGGGATCAGGGCCCGCGACGCCGAGCTGATCCCGAAGAAAGACAGGTCCTAGTCGCCGACCCCGGCCAGGTCCCGCAGCCGGCGGGCCTGCGCGGCCCGCTCCGCGGCGCGTTGCTCCTCGTACGGGCGCTCCTGCGCCCCGTGCAGCAGTGCCTTGGTCTCGATCACGGCGTCACGGGGCGCCGCGAGCAGTGCGGACGCCAGGTCCCGTACGGTGTCGTCGATCTGGTCGCGCGGCACGGCGATGTTCGCGAGCCCGGTGTTCACCGCCTCCTCGGCCAGGACGAAGCGGCCCGTGGCGCAGATCTCCAGCGCACGGGCGTAGCCGACCAGGCTGACGAGCGGATGCGTGCCGGTGAGGTCCGGTACGAGGCCCAGGCTGGTCTCGCGCATGGCGAACTGCACGTCGTCACCGACGACGCGCAGATCACACGCGAGGGCGAGCTGGAACCCGGCACCGATCGCATGCCCCTGCACGGCGGCGATGGACACGATGTCGTTGCGCCGCCACCAGGTGAAACCCTCCTGGTACCCGGCGATGGTCGCGTCCAGCTCCGCGTCGCTGCTGCGCGCGATGTCGACGAAGGTCGGTTCGCCCTCGATCCCCTCGGGCGTGAACATCTGCCGGTCGAGCCCGGCCGAGAACGACTTGCCTTCGGCGCGCAGCACAACCACCCGCACGGAACCGGGCAGCGCCCGCCCGGCCTCTGCCAACGCCCGCCACAGAGCGGGGCTCTGGGCGTTGAGCTTGGCCGGGTTGGTCAGCGTCACCGTGGCGATCGCCTCGTCGACGGTGAGCCGTACGCCGTCCTTGTCGAGTACCGGGTCGAGCGAAGCCATGGGGCGCCTCCGATGGGTGCGGTCAGGTGAGGACGCCGTACCACGACATCCACAAGTGACTGCACAGTAACCACCCGGCCGGTCACCCGACCGACCGGGTGGCCACCACCGAAGCCGATGGGCCGCCCGGCGTCAGGCCGACGTGGCTTTCTTGCCCCGCGTCGCCCCGCCACGCCCACGCAGCGTGACACCCGACTCGCTGAGCATCCGGTGTACGAAGCCATACGAGCGGCCGGTCTCCTCGGCCAGCGCCCGGATGCTCGCACCGGAGTCGTACTTCTTCTTCAGGTCTGCCGCGAGCTTGTCGCGCGCGGCGCCGGTCACCCGGCTGCCCTTCTTCAGAGTCTCGGCCACCCGTGCCTCCTCATGGGAAGTGCGCTCTGGTCCCCTCATGATCACCCCTCGGGGGCGTGATGGCCACCCATTCGGCAAGGTCCGTGCGACAAGGTTGTGACGACAGGAGCGCATCCCCACGAGTGGAATCTGGGGTTCCGCCCGGCGTCGTCCGTACACCCGAACGGGTTCATCCAGGAAGCACCAGGTCAGCGACGCGCGACGGCCGACCCCATGGGACGAAAGGGCCCAGCCGTCGATTCGGTGTAGGACACACCTCGGTACGAGGAGATCTCACACAGATGATGGATCACGGATCGGCCGAATGATCCATACGCAGTGGATCAGTCATTCGATCAAGCGTTCCTGACCGCCCGCGGCGCGGGTGGTCAGGAACGGGCGGTCAGGCGAGGGCGACGAGGTCCGCGTAGTCGCTGCCCCACAGATCCTCGACGCCGTCGGGCAGCAGGATGATCCGCTCCGGCTGCAGCGCCTCGACGGCACCCTCGTCGTGGGTGACCAGGACGACCGCGCCCTTGTAGGTGCGCAGCGCGCCGAGGATCTCCTCACGGCTGGCCGGGTCGAGGTTGTTGGTCGGCTCGTCGAGGAGCAGCACGTTCGCGGACGAGACCACGAGGGTCGCGAGCGCGAGCCGGGTCTTCTCGCCGCCGGAGAGGACGCCGGCCGGCTTGTCGACGTCGTCGCCGGAGAACAGGAACGAGCCGAGTACCTTGCGGACCTCGACGAGGTCCATGTCGGGCGCGGCGGAGCGCATGTTCTCCAGGACCGTGCGGTCGGCGTCGAGGGTCTCGTGCTCCTGGGCGTAGTAGCCGAGCTTGAGGCCGTGGCCGGGGACGACGGCACCCGTGTCGGGCTGCTCTACGCCCGCGAGGAGTCGCAGCAGGGTGGTCTTGCCGGCACCGTTGAGGCCGAGGATGACGACCCTCGACCCCTTGTCGATGGCCAGGTCGACGTCGGTGAAGATCTCCAGGGAGCCGTACGACTTCGACAGGCCCTCGCCCGTCAGCGGGGTCTTGCCGCAGGGCGCGGGCTCCGGGAAGCGGAGCTTGGCGACCTTGTCGGACTGGCGGGCGGCCTCCAGCCCGGCGAGGAGCTTGTCGGCGCGGCGGGCCATGTTCTGCGCGGCGACCGTCTTGGTGGCCTTGGCGCGCATCTTGTCGGCCTGCGCATTGAGCGCGGCGGCCTTCTTCTCGGCGTTGACGCGCTCCCGCTTGCGGCGCTTCTCGTCGGCCTCGCGCTGCTGCTGGTAGAGCTTCCAGCCCATGTTGTAGATGTCGATCGTGGAACGGTTGGCGTCCAGGTAGAACACCTTGTTGACGACCGTGTCGACCAGGTCGACGTCGTGCGAGATGACGATGAAGCCGCCGCGGTAGGTCTTCAGGTAGTCCCGCAGCCAGATGATCGAGTCGGCGTCGAGGTGGTTGGTCGGCTCGTCGAGCAGCAGGGTGTCCGCGTCGGAGAACAGGATGCGGGCCAGCTCGATACGGCGGCGCTGACCACCGGAGAGCGTGTGGAGCGGCTGGCCCAGCACCCGGTCGGGCAGATTGAGCGCGGCTGCGATGGTGGCGGCCTCGGCCTCGGCGGCGTACCCGCCCTTGGTGAGGAACTCGGTCTCCTGGCGCTCGTACTGCTTGAGGGCCTTCTCCCGGGTGGCGCCCTTGCCGGTGGCGATGCGCTGTTCGTTGTCGCGCATCTTGCGGATCAGGACGTCGAGGCCGCGGGCGGACAGGACGCGGTCGCGGGCCAGCACGTCCAGATCGCCCGTGCGCGGGTCCTGCGGGAGATAGCCGACCTCGCCGGAGCGGGTGACGGTGCCCGCGGCGGGGATGCCCTCGCCCGCGAGGACCTTGGTGAGCGTGGTCTTGCCGGCGCCGTTACGGCCGACGAGGCCGATGCGGTCGCCCTTGGTGACGCGGAAGGAGGCGTTCTCGATGAGGATGCGGGCACCGGCGCGCAGCTCGATACCGGAGGCGGAGATCACGGACAGACTCCAGGGAGGTGGCGGGATGGGCGGCTGAGGACGTTCCCGCCGTCTAATGCGCGAGGAGAATGGCCATGGGCCCAAGTCTAACGGGGCCGGGCAAGCGCTTTTCCGGTGTGCGGGCGTTCTGTGGTGTGACGCTCATTGCCCTGCCGGTCGCCCCGGTCCGGTGCCGAGCGGGGGCGGTGCGGGAGAAGCCGCCGCGTCGCGGGCGAAGCGTAGGCGCGGATGCGGCGGGTGGTCGTGCGACACGGCCGGTGTGTCCCCCGTTCGGACCATGGCGCGCCACCCCGCCCCAGGGACCGTACGAAGATGCATCGGCCCGGACCCGATCGGCCCGGCTCGCCCGGTCCTCCCGGCTCGGGGGCGTTGTCAGTGGCCGGTGCAAGACTGGGCGACAGGTCTTGATTCCCTCCGGCAGGACACCAAGGGAGTGATCGGAATGGCGGGCATGGACGGCAGGCGTCCGAGCATCTACCCGACGCTGCTGTACACGGACGCGAAGGCGGCCATCAAACAGCTCACGGAGGCGTTCGGCTTCACGGAGCTGTCGGTGTACGAGGGCGAGGACGGCTCGGTGCTGCACGCCGAGCTGGTGCAGGGCAACGGCGCGGTGATGCTCGGTTCGAAGGGCCGCGGCGGTGCCTTCGACGAGGCGATGAAGAAAGCGGGTCCGTGCGGGGTGTACGTCGTCGTGGACGACGTCGACGCACACCATCAGCGGGCCGTGGAGCACGGCGCGGAGATCCTGATGCCCCCGACGGACCAGGACTACGGTTCGCGGGACTACATGGCCCGGGACGCCGAGGGCAACATCTGGAGTTTTGGCACGTACGCCCCCGAGATAGCCGTCTGAGGAAGGGTCAGCTGCCTCCGGTGTGGACCTGGAATGCGGCGCGGCGCACGGCCCTGGCGAGCGCGGGGTCCGGGTGGGCGGCGGCGAGCGCGACCAGCACCTGCACGGTGCGGGGGTGCCCCACCGCGCGCACCTCGTCGAGAAGCGCCGGCACCGTGGGCTGCACCGCGGACTCCAGATGGCGTACGAGGAGCGGGGCTTCGCCGTGGTCGGCGACGGCCGCGGCGGTGTCGACCCACAGCCAGGTGGCCTCCTGACGGGTGAGCACCTCGTGGGCGTCCTCCGGGTCGGTGCCGTCGTGCTCGGCGAGCCAGAGCAGGGCGTAGGGGCGCAGCGGGGTCTCGTCCGCGGCGGCGCGCACATCGGGCTCGGCGGGGGCTCCGACCACGCGCAGCGCCTCGAAGGCCAGACCGCGCAGGAGGGCGTCCTCGCCCCGGGCGGCGTCGAGGAGTTCGGTGACGGCGCTGCCTACGGTGCGGGCGGCGAGCCAGGCGCGGTACTCGGCGCGTGCCGCGTTCGGGCGCAGCTGGGCGCAGCCGCGGAGCATGTCCTCCGCGTTCTGCTCGATGTTCCCGGCGGGGCTCTGGGCGGCGACGCAGATCTGCTCCAGTTTGACCCAGACCGCCCAGCTGCCGAGGGGCGTGAGAGTGGCCTGCCCGTCGGCACAGGTGAGGGCGCCGACGTAGGCGAGCGCGTCGAGGGCCCAGTCGAGCAGGGGCGCGAGCGGGGTGTCCTCGACGGAGTTCTGGTCCGGCGCCTCGACGGGGTGAGAATCGGAAGGGGCGGCGCGAAGCGCCTCTTCATAAGGGGGGTGGTGGGCGACGGGCGGGACATAGGGGATCTCGCACCGCTCGGTGCGCAGTTCCGTGACCCGCTGCGCGAGGAGGTCGAGAAGCTGCTCGACGGGGACGGGCCCGGCGGACAGCTGCAGAAAGGAGAGCACTTGGGGCATGGCCGAGACGACCTCGGCGACCGCGGCGTGCTGGTGGTCCTCGGGCTCGGGGTAAGCGAGCGACCAGGCGTCGAAGAAGGCGACCCAGCCGCGCAGTACGGCGGAGTCGTCGCGGTTCCAGGCACGAAGACGCCAGCCGGGGCGGGCGCTGTCGCCGTGCACCTCGACGAGTCCGGCCAGGCGGGCGGTGTCCCAGTCGGCGCGAACCTGAGCGACGGTCAGGCCGAGGTCGGCGGCGGCGCGTTCGGCAGTGGTGTCGGAGAGGGTGCCCTTGCCGTCGGAGGTCGCGCCCTCGCGTCCGGGGCGGAGCGCGGCATCGGCCCAGTGGGCGACACGGGCCGCGTCGGCCAGGCGGGTACGGGCCATTCCGGCCAGTTCAGCGGGTGGGGGTGTGCCCTCCGGCGGCCGGGGGGCGGGGCGGCGCGAGCGGCGCTGGGTCACCGCTCGGGGAGCGGCGGCCAGGGGCCGCGGGCCGACGAGTCGGAGCCTGGAGTCGCGCGGGTTACGGGACGTCACGGGTGCAGTCTTCCGGTTGACGGTCCGAAAACCCAAACGGAATGTCACGACGGGCGACAGGGCTGGCCAACGCACGGGGCGTGGAGAGGGCGTACACAGGGGGAAAGGGCTTGTCCGGCGGGGCCAAGCGGAAGAGGGTGCTCGTGGCCGGGCCACCCTGGCCCGGCCGCCGTGGACACCCGTTACATGAGCGGGGTCAGAAAGCGCCTCATGGCCTCTTCGTAGGCCTCGGGATCCGCGTTCCACATGGCGCCGTGCGGAGCGTCCCGCACCGTCTGCAGGGTGACCAGGTCCCTGCGGCTGTCCGCCAGACGGCGGGACGGCCCCCAGGGGGCGATCGCGTCGTCCGGGCCATGGAAGATCAGGACGGGCACCTTGAGGTGCTCCGGGTCGGCGGCCGCGTGGATGCGGTCGCCGTGCAGACCCGTGCGGCCCTGGGCGGCGCGCACGGCCAGCGGCAGCAGCGCTCCGGGGGTGCGACGGGCCGAGGCGAGGGCACGCAGCGTGGTCTCCCAGCTGAGCACGGGCGAATCCAGGACGAGCCCGGAGATCCGCTCCCGCAGCGCGGAGTGCGCGGCGGCCCGCAGCGCCATGGTGGCGCCGATGGACCAGCCGTGCAGCACGACGCGCGCGGCCCCGTGGCGCACGGCGTAGCGGATGGCGGCGTCCACGTCGCGCCACTCGGTCTCGCCGAGGTGGTTGAGGCCGTCCGGGGGACGGGGTGCCCCGAGGTCGCCCCGGTAGGCGAGGTCGAGGACCGGGAAGTGGTACCGGGTGAGGAACTCCATGACGTTCATGGGGTGTTCCCGGGTGGTGCCGAGCCCGTGCACGGTGATCACCCAGGTGTCGCGGACGCCGGGCACGAGCCAGGCAGGCAGGGTCCCCGATTCGCCGGGCACATCGACGTCGGTGTGGTCGAGGCCGAGGGCGGAGCCCGGGTCGCCGATGTACAGGCTGGGGGTGAGCCAGGCCTTGTCGCCGGGTTCGAGCGTGCCGTGGGTGACGCGTTCCAGGCGGCGTACGACGGTGTCGGCGGAGTGGGGGGCGGTGTTCAGGACCGGGCCGACGACCGCATGGGAGCCGTCACCGGAGAGGCCGTAGGTGCCGGGGCGCTGGGATGCCAGGTCACGGGTGAGCGTGATCTGACCGGCGGCCGTGGAGTGCACGGTGAGGCGGGGCTCCGTGGGCAGCGGGCGGCCGGGCGACGCCTTGAGCGCGGCGTCGCTGGCGAAACGGCCCGCGGCGATACCGGCGGCACCCGCGGCTATGGCTACGGTGACGGCTGCGGCCGCCGCTTTGACAGTGCGCACCCATCCAGTCTCGCGGCGGATCCCGCCTCCGGCCAGCGGACGGCTCCACCGGGGTCGCCGAGGGCCTCCCCCTACTCCCGGGGCTGCCCGTACCCCCGCAGCCGTTCCCCGGCCTCCGCCACCTGCTCACGGGTGAGCAGCGTCGGCGACAGCCCCGGTACCGACGACGCCGTCAGCCATACGCGGCACATCCACTCCAGCTGGGCGGTGCGGTCGTAGGCCTCGGCCGGCGAGGCGCCGTAGGCGATCGTGCCGTGGTTCTGGAGGAGGCACGCGGTGCGGTCCGTCAGCGCGCCCAGTATGTTCTCGGCCAACTCCGGGGTGCCGTACGTCGCATAGGGCGCGACCCGGACCGCCCCACCGAGCGCGCCGGCCATGTAGTGGATCAGCGGCAGCTCCCGTACCAGGGTGGAGACGGCCGTCGCGTGCACGGCGTGAGTGTGCACGACGGCCCGCGCCCCCGTCGTGCGGTAGACGGCCAGATGCATCGGCAGTTCGCTCGTGGGGCGCAGCGAGCCGAGCACCTGCCGCCCGTCGAG
Organism: Streptomyces sp. NPDC001634; assembly: GCF_040298185.1. Classification (NCBI taxonomy): domain Bacteria; kingdom Bacillati; phylum Actinomycetota; class Actinomycetes; order Kitasatosporales; family Streptomycetaceae; genus Streptomyces; species Streptomyces sp. NPDC001634. Next base: position 46,852 of record NZ_JBEOZU010000072.1, read on the forward strand.
GCCGACCCCGACCGCGTCGTCCGGCGTCAGCCGCTCGTAGGGCACTCCCGTGGGCGTGACCAGCACGGTGTCCCCGACGCGTACGGAGACATTGCCGGACGTGCCGACGACCAGCCCGTCCGACACCGTCCGGCGGGCCGTCGCGACGAGCTCCTCCCACGCCCGCGCCACCTCGCTCCCCGCATCCGGACCCCGCCCGCCCTGTGTTTCCTCCCCTGCGTCCCGCGCGTCATGTCGCTGCTCAGCCATGCCGCGATCCTGCCAGGCGGGTGCCCGGCCGTCGGTGACCTCGGGCACTGTAGGCCGGAAGCCATGCATCCGTAAGGGCGCATATACGGATACATCTTCTTCAAGCAGGGATTGGCCTGTGATCGACCGACTTCGGGTGATCTTCCAGTAGCCTCTGGACGATTTGTCGTCCACGTCGCCATTCCGGGGGGAAACATGGCCCGTGATCGCAAACCGTCCCGTCGTCATGCCCGCGTCATCGCAGCCGCATTGTCCGTGACGGCACTCACCTTGGGGGGAACCGCTCTCGCCGGGATGCCGGTCTCGGCGGCCGGCGAGCCGAAGGGAAACGACGTCTCCTCGCACCAGAAGGACGTCGACTGGGCCGGCGCGAAGGCGAGGGGCGCCCGGTTCGTCTACATCAAGGCGACCGAGTCCACCACCTATCGAAGCCCCTACTTCAGCCGGCAGTACAACGGCGCCCGCAACGCGGGCATCCTGCGGGGCGCGTACCACTTCGCCGTGCCCGACCAGTCGTCCGGCGCCACCCAGGCCTCGTACTTCGTGCGCAACGGCGGCGCCTGGCGTGCGGACGGCTGGACGCTGCCGCCCGCGCTCGACATCGAGTACAACCCGTACGGCAAGGACAAGTGCTACGGCCTGAGCAAGGCCGGAATGGTCGCCTGGATCAAGTCGTTCAGCGACGAGATCAAGCGGGAGACCGGCCGCCGCCCGGTGATCTACACAACGGCCCACTGGTGGAACACCTGCACCGGCGGCAGCCGCGCCTTTGCCTCGAACCACGCCCTGTGGATCGCCCGCCACAACTCGGCGGACGCGGGGGCACTGCCCGCCGGCTGGTCGTTCTGGACGTTCTGGCAGTACGACAACGGCGGCAGTTTGCCGGGTGACCAGAATCTCTTCAACGGCTCCATGGACCGGTTGAGGGGCTTCGCGAGGAACTAGCCGAGGGACGAACAGCGGGACGAACAAAGGCCCCGAAGGCTTCCGGAAGCCTTCGGGGCCTTTGTTCGAAAGCGCGACCGTCGCCGCTCCGTCGCAAGCGGAACGGCGGCGCTCCGATCGGTACACCCCCAAGCCTGCTTCAGTTCACCTTCCGTTCACCCAGGTTGCCTACGGTTCACGCGCCACTGACCTCCCACAGAAGCCTGGGTAAATGGAACACATCACGCTCCTCCTTGGAATCGTGATCGTCACCGCTCTCGTGTTCGATTTCACGAACGGTTTCCACGACACAGCCAACGCGATGGCGACGACCATCTCGACCGGCGCCCTGAGGCCCAAGACGGCGGTGGCGATGTCCGCCGCACTGAACCTCGTCGGCGCCTTCCTCTCCGTCGAGGTCGCCAAGACGATCTCCGGCGGCATCATCAACGAGCAGGGCATACGCGTCGAAGTGATCTTCGCCGCTCTGGTCGGCGCCATCCTCTGGAATCTGTTGACCTGGCTCCTCGGTCTGCCCTCCAGCTCCTCCCACGCCCTCTTCGGCGGTCTGATCGGCGCCGCCGTCACCTCGGCCGGCTGGTCCGCGGTGAACGGCTCGACGATCGTCACCAAGGTCCTGATCCCCGCGGTCGCCGCACCACTCGTGGCGGGACTGGCCTCGATGCTGGCGACGCGCCTCTCCTACGCCATCGGCAGCCGCACCGACGAGAAGACGACCGCCAAGGGCTACCGCGCCGGGTCGATCGCCTCGGCCGGCCTGGTCTCCCTGGCGCACGGCACGAACGACGCCCAGAAGACGATGGGCATCATCACCCTGGCGCTCGTCACCGGCGGCGTCATCGCGCCCGGCTCCAACCCTCCCACCTGGGTCATCGTGTCGGCCGGTCTGGCCATCGCACTCGGCACCTACCTGGGCGGCTGGCGCATCATCCGCACCCTGGGCAAGGGCCTGACGGACCTTGCGCCGCAGCAGGGCTTCGCCGCCCAGACCAGCGCAGCGACCGCGATCCTCGCCTCGTCGCACATCGGCTTCTCGCTCTCCACCACCCAGGTCTGCTCCGGCGCGGTCATGGGCGCGGGCCTCGGCCGCAAGGGCGGCGTGGTCCGCTGGTCCACCGCGACCCGGATGTTCGCCGCCTGGTGCCTGACGCTCCCGGCCGCCGGCCTGGTCGGCGCGGGCGCCGAACTCCTCACCAAGCAGGGCACGTGGGGCAAGATCGCCACCGGTGTGCTGCTGGTCGCCGGGGCGGGCGTCATCTGGACCCTGTCCCGCCGCAAGCCGGTCACGGTCGACAACGTCAACGACGTCGAGGCGGAGCCCGCGGGCGTCGTCACGGCGGCGATCGCCGCGGTGACCCCGCCGCCTGCGGGCCCGGTCGTCACGGCCGACGCCGCGACGGACGCCGCCTCCGGCCTGAAAGCCACCATCCCGGCCCCGGACGCCGGCCCCTCCGCGGAGCCGACCCGCCCCGCGACGGTTTAAGGAAACACACCAATGAAGATCGACTGGGCAGCCCTCGGCTCCGTGTTCGGCGTCAGCCTCGTGGTCACCGTGGCCCTGGTGGGCCTGTTCACCCTGGGCGTGGCGGGTCTGACGAAGAAGGAATCGACCAGGGGCGGCAGCGCCACTCTGGCGGTCACCGGCGCCTACGCCTGTTTCGCCGCGTGCACGGCGGCGGTGGGCTACGGGATCTATCTGATCGTGTCCTGACACCGGGCGGACCGTCCGCCGCTTCCGCCGCTCTCGTAAAGCCCCCGCAGGGATTTTGATCTCTGCGGGGGCTTGCTCATTTGATCTTTACATGCCGCATAAGCCAATATTTGCGAAGTTATGCCACATTACCTATGGTCTACACCACATGGCGACCTGCGTCGAAGAGACATGTGTCGGACTGCCAACGGTCTGGCCGCTCTCGTCGAACTCACCTAGTCTATTAGATGAGTTGCTGCTCGACGTTGGCCGCTCGACCAGTCGAGGACGACGTGTAGCAAGGAGCGACATGGCCAGGGACATCGATCCGAGTCTGAACCGACGCAGGCTCCGCATCGAGTTGCGGAAGGCGCGTGAGGAAGCCGGCCTCACACAGCGGGAGGCTGCGAGCGCGCTGGAATGGTCCCTGTCGAAAGTGATCCGGCTGGAGGCCGGGACGGTCAGCCTCAGCGTCACGGACCTGCGCGCGCTGCTCCAGCTGTACAGCGTCACGGAGCCCCATCTTGTGGCCGAGCTGGAGGACGCCGCCCGTGGCTCGAAGGGGCCGTCCTGGTGGGCTCCGTACAACGACATGGTGCAGCCGACGTTCGCGCAGTACCTGGGCTACGAGAGCGCCGCGAGCTCACTCCGCCTGTACCACCCGACGCTGATCTCCGCACTGTTCCAGACCGAGGACTATGCGATGGCCCAGCTCGCACCACGCGCGACCCCCGAGCAGGCACGGCGCTCGGCGGAGCTGCGCACCACCCGTCAGGAGCGCCTGTTCGACCGGGAAGAGGGGCCGGAGGTGGAGGTCGTGCTCGACGAGGGGGCGATCCGGCGGGTCGTCGGCGGCCCGGGCGTGATGCGCCGGCAGTTGGAACACCTCAAGACGATGTCGCAGCACCCGCGGGTCACCATGCGGGTGCTGCCGTTCTCGGCGGGCGCCCACTACAGCGTCGCCGGTTCCTTCATCGTGCTCGGCTTCAAGGACGACGACGACCTGCTCTACCTCGAAAGCATCACCGACAGCGTGGTGGACCGCGACGACCTCGGTCTCACGGCGCAGTACCAGGAGTGCTTCGAGGACATCAGCAACAAGGCGTACGTAGGGGACCGCATGATCGAGCTGATCGACGCGGTCAAGGAGAGTCTCGACAACACCTGACCCGGGGGACGGACCGGGCAAACAACGGGGAGGGCCCATGGCGGTCTTCGGGTTCCTTGAGTGGTGCAGGCGGCTGCACGTGGCGCGTTTCGTCGTGGCGGGGGAACCTCCCGCTGTCCCGCCGGAGGCGGGCGGCACCGAGGAAGACGGCTCCGCCGGCCTCGACGACGTCACACTCAAGGCCTACGCCATGCAACGACGGGAGTGGGCCGAGGCCCTCATCGACGTCGAGAACGCCAGGGTGGACGGCGAGATACGCCTCCTGGCGGTCCGTCTGCTGCTCGGGACGGCGTGCGGCAGCGTTCTGCTGTTCAGCATCGCCGTCTCCGCCCGGGTGGCGCCCAGCCTGGGGTTGGGCGCCCTGACCCCCCTCACCACCACGGTGCTGGGGGCACTCGGCGCGGCCGTCGTCACCGCCCTCGCGGCAAGTGCGGGCAGGGCCCTGCGCGGTCGCTCGGGAGAGACGCGCGGTCCCGGGGTCAACGGCTCTGCGAGCCCCGCGGACGAACGGCCGCCGCAGCACGATCCAGAACCCGGAGACGTTCCGTGACCGGGGTGAGGCCCCACCACAGGCCGGCACAGGAGGCGGCCACGACCGTCACCACCAGCCAGACGAGGGCCCGCGCCGGGGATCCTGGCACGAGCAGTGCCGCCAGCGCGCCGATACCGACCGCGAACACCCCCGTCATCAGGGAGAAGAGTGCCAGCGGGGCCGCCGCCGACAGCGATGTGCGCGGAACGTGAGGACCTCCCGCGCGCGCCGAGACTTCCTTGGCCCTGTCCCCCATGTGGGTCCCCTCCCGTCCTCTGGACGGATCGTCAGAAATCGTCCACTGCCGGGTTCTCAAGTCCAGCCAGCAAACCACACCATGCGGCACGGCGAAAGACGAGCACCGGCCCAGCGCGCCGTTTCGAGTCACGCACCAGAACGTGCGCCCCCTCGACGGCCACCTCGAGGCAGTTGTTGGTGTCCCCTCCCGAATAACTGCTCTTCCACCACACATGCGCCGACGACACCCTGCCGATCACACCGACCTCCCTCTCACCAGTCAGCGCACCGACACAGCGCCCTACCGTGACTCACCCGAGCGCCGTGTCCCGCCGCCGCCCGCAGGCAACGGAAGCCGGCCACACCAGGTTCGTCTCCCCGCAACGAATCACCCAATGCCGCTCGTCGGCGCTCTCCGCGTCCGTCATGCCGTATTCGTTCGTACTGTCGTTCCCTAGTCTTCCCACCTTCCGCGCCTGGAAAGAGCCCAGAAACCGCCGATTCGGGCAGCTGACGATATTTCAGCGGTGTGGGGCTCAGCACACCGCAGCGTCGCAGGTCAAGAGCAAGTTGACGGGTGTTCCGGGGGCGTGGTGGACTGCCGGGGCCAATACGGCGGCAGGAGAGGAAGCCGGTGCGAGTCCGGCGCGGTCCCGCCACTGTCACCGGGGAAGAACTCCCCGGGAGCCAGGAACTCTCACCGCCGGTCTCGTCGAACCAGGGCGCGGACACCCTGAGTGAGGACATATCGCCATGCGCGGCTGCCGATCGAGGTTCAGTACCCGACTCCTGCCCGACCCCGCGGCCGGCTGAGCCGATGGGTGCCGATCGCGTCTTCGCGTACGGCGCCGCCGCCGGCCTTCTCGGTGACCTGCTGCTCGGCGATCCACGCCGCGGGCATCCGGTCGCCGCGTTCGGGCGGGCCGCGGGCGCCGTGGAGCGGAAACTGTGGCGGGACCACCGTGGGTGGGGCGCGCTGCACACCGCCGTGTGCGCCGGCGGCGCCGTGGCGCT
>NZ_JBEOZU010000073.1:0-1266 GCF_040298185.1 Streptomyces sp. NPDC001634
TGTTGTCTCCCGCGCGCACGCGCGCTGTGGGGGCCCGGCGCGGGGGTGGGCGACCCCCCCCGCCCCGCCCCCCCCCACCCCACGGCGTTCATGCTCTCGTCCGACCGCACGGGCGGCCGGTTCGGTCCCGGACCCCTGAGGTCAGGCCGTGGCCTCGACCAGCCGCTTCATGCCGGGCTGGTCGGTCACGCAGCCCACCAGGCCGAGCGTCCGGGCCAGCGCCAGGTCGCGCTCGTCGTTGACGGTCCAGGCCATCACGTCGATGCCGGCGGCGCCGCACTTCTCCACGATGGCCCGGTTCAGCTGGCGCAGCTCCACGCTGACCAGGGTGGAACCGACCTTCTGGGCGCGGCCGACGAAGGTGTCGCGGTGCGCGCTGGGGCCTGCCACCAGCACGGTGCGGGCCTGCGGCAGCAGGTTGTGGATCTCGATCAGCGCCACGTCGTGGAACGACAGCACCGAGACCCGGTCCAGCAGGTCGCGGTCGGTGAGCACCTTGGCCAGCGACCGGGCTGCGGCCACGTCCTTGATCTCCGCCTGGATCGGCAGCGTCGGCCCGACGGCGTCCAGCACCTCCCCGAACGTGGGGATGCGCTCGCCGAGGCCGGCGTCGAGCTTCTTGAGCTTCCGCAATTTCTGCTCGGCGATCGGACCGGAGCCGTCCGTCGTGCGGTCCAGGGTCTCGTCGTGCATGACGACCAGCTCGCCATCCTTGCTCAGGTGCAGGTCCAGCTCGATGCCGTCCAGCCCCTCGCGTTCGGCCCGCAGGAAGGAGCGCAGGGTGTTCTCCGGCTCGGCGGCCATGACGCCGCGGTGGCCGATGGTGAAGAAAGACACTCGGTTGCCGTCCTTGGGTGTGGTGGTGCGGGGCCGCCGTACGAGTGCCGTACCCCCCGCCGGGCGGCGGGCGACCGCCTGTCGGAGCGCCCAAGCCTAATGGGCCCGTCCGGCCGCGCGCTCGGCCCGCCTGGACCGTGCCCCAGGGCACAAAATTTAAGATCGCACCGCCTATCTCGCCAGCCACGGCGAGTTTCCTGAGACGTGAGGGCGTAGATCCGTCGCGAGCACCACCATCGCGTATCTGATCCGCGACCGGGACGCGAAGTTCCCCGCCACGTTCGACCAGGCGCAACTCCACCGCTTGACCGTGAGGCCGATCAGGGGCTTGTGGTGTAGGGGGGGAGGACGCCCCAAAACAAAAGATTAGCGAAGAATTAAAGGAGGTAATGAGGGGAGAAATAGAGGCCGGTGGATCAAAACGCACCA